>PBPF01000176.1 GCA_002724615.1 Verrucomicrobiales bacterium
GAGTACACGTACAGAGGCGTGCCGTGCCGCTTCGCGAGGGACTCAATGGAAACGCCCTCGCAATACAGCTTGCCTCGCACGTAACGAAAATCATGCATGCGCGCGTTATGCCAAAGCGGGGGTTTTCTTCAAGGGGAATCGAGGGTGGATTCAGTACCGGGCGAGCTATCCGTGGAACCGACGATGTTCATTCCCAGTATGGTGGGGGCTATTGCTGGCCTCGGAGCTTGGCGCGGGCCTCGTAGTACTCGGTGGCAGTGATTTCGTTTTTCAGGTACTTGTCCAGCAGTTCCTGCTTGCGCTGCTCGATGGACTTGGCGGCATCCTGTTTCTCGGCGGCACGCGCTTTCTTGGCGATGTCCACAATTTTCTGGAGTGCCTCACGTTTGCTGACCTCGCGCTGAACGGCCTCATTGAAGTCAGGGCTTTGCGCCGAACTCAGGCGGCGAACGGCCTCGTTGCGCGCCAGCCGACTAGCGGCGGCCGGCACACCCGTGACGGTCTTGGCAAAACTTGTGTGCCCGCCAACCAGCCGATTGGGGTCGGGCGGCAGGTATTGCTGGTATGTCATCGGCAGTGCACCCTCCAGCTCTGGCAAGTCGACGAGTTCCTGCACAGTGCTTCCGGGTCCTGCCTCAGCGGATTGGCGTGCGAGCCGCAGGGATTGATCACGGAAGTTCGGGTTCTCCAGTGCCATCTGCTTGAGCAACGCCTCCACAGCTCGCTTTTCCGCCTCCTCCCGTTCACGTACAAACTTGGCCACTTCTTTGGCTTCGGCCAAAGCGCGTGCCTTGATGGAAACGATGTTGTCGCGCCGCAGGCGTTCCCGGGCGGCGAGTTGCTCGACCACTGAGTGCCGCTGCTCGGTGGCATCGATCAATGCCTGTAGTGCCTTTGCCTTGGCAGCCCAGCGGCGCTTGATGGCGGCAAAGTCCAGATTGTGCGTGGCGGCCTCGCGCTTGGCGCGGCGTAATGCATCGGCGCGCGTCTGCCACTGTTCTGCGGCGGTCGGAGGCAACGGAGTCGTTGGGGCGTCCGCCCCGTTGATGAATGGGTGCAGACCAAGCCATAGCGTAAAGAATAAACCGCCGATGTATCCGGACTTGAACATAACCTCCCTTGCGACAGGTTAGGATAAAACCGCCCAAACTCAACGGCAATTAGGCTGCTGTGAACAACTTTCTCCACGCGCGGCGGAATGGCAGTCGCAAGGTGGACCGGACAATGATGCCGCGCACCTCGGAGCGGGTAACCTTGATGCGCGGCGTGGGTAAAAGCGGGTTGGCCGCCTGCAACTTGTCCAGCGTACGGTTGCCCAGCAGGACGGGCCAGGCGCAAGCCAAGCGCAGGCGGTATTGATTAAAGGGGATGGTGTTTGTGTACCGCCAGCCGGCAGTCAGGTGGGCGCGGGCTCTTTCCAGCCATGACTTAAACACTGGCTCCAGTCTCGGCCAAGTGTCGGGTTCCAGCAGGTCGGCTGACTGTAAACCTGCCTTTTCCAGTGCGTCGGCGGGCAGGTAGCAGCGGCCATTGCGCAGGTCGCGCGGAATGTCGCGCAGCACGTTGACCAGTTGCAGACCTTTGCCGAAACGTGCTGCATCGGAGAGGAAAGTATCCTCATCTAGATCCGCATTCGGAAAACAGTGGGTGCGCGTGATTCTCGTCCAGAATTCCCCCACGCATCCCGCCACGCGGTACGTGTAGTCTTCAAGCTCCCCTGAAGTCTGCAGGGTCTGCAGTTCACTGCCGTCGCCAAAGCGTCGTAGGTCCAGTTCCTGACCGCGCGTGATAGTTTCCAGTACGAACAGCACTTGTCCGCGGTCGGTTGGCGAAAGGTCGTTCAGTAACTCAAGCGACTCGTGACAGCGCTCCAGTAGCACTCGCTCGCCGGGATTATCTTGCTGATCCAGCAGTTCGTCAAATTCCACCGGTAGCGCGTCCTCATAACGCACTCGCTCGCGGAACTGTCGAAGCTTCTCCACACGGTCATCCGGCGGGACCAGCTCCGTGTCGGCGATCGTGTCCGCCGTGCGTGCCAACAGATATGCCAGTGCGATTTGCGGGCGCACTTCCCGCGGCAGCACGCGCAGGGTCAGGTAGAACGACCGGGAGACATCCCGGAGCACCGGCCCGAGAAGTTCATCCTTCGCCGACATGTCAGTGGCGAAGTTGGTGCTGCCAATGTGTGAGACGTCGTTGCAATTCCAGCGTGCCGGGCGCGCCAATGGATGTGCGGCGTTTCATCGCGGTTTTCAGGTTGAACACATCCAGTGCCTCCGCAGTGAGTTTCCGGTTTGCCGACTTTAGCTCTTTGGCAGTCAGTTTGTTCAGTGGTTTGCCCAGTTTTTCCGATAGCGCCACAACCGAGCCCACCACATGATGTGCCTTGCGAAACGCCATGCCCTGTTCCACCAGCCAGTCCACCAAGTCCGTGGCCAGCAGGTTGGGGTCACTCGCGGCCTTGGCACACGCACGCTTGTTCACTTCTGTGTCCCGCAGCATTGCGGCGAGAATGCGTACTGTGGCGCGTACTGTGTCGCAGGTGTCGAAAAGCCTTTCCTTGTCCTCCTGCAAATCGCTGTTGTAGGTCAGCGGCAGGCCCTTGAGCATTGTCAGGAGCGAGACCAAATTACCGCACACGCGGCCGGTCTTGCCGCGTACCAACTCGCAGATGTCGGGATTCTTTTTCTGTGGCATCAACGACGAACCTGTGGTGAATGCATCACCAATCTCGATGAACCCAAACTCCACACTTGACCAAAGCACAAGATCCTCACACAGGCGCGACTGGTGCACCGCGAGAAGCGCCGCCGCACCACAAAATTCCACGATGTAGTCGCGGTCGGCCACCGCATCCATGGAATTTTGGGTCATCATCGGTTTGCCGTGCGCGTCCACAAAGCCCAGTTCACGCGCCACAAATTCACGGTCGATCGGTAACGTGCTGCCCGCGATCGCTCCACTGCCTAGCGGGCAGACATTCACCCGCTCCAGACACTGCACCAGTCGCTCATAATCGCGTTCAAACATCTCCACGTACGCCAACAAATGGTGCGCCAGCGGTACGGGCTGCGCACGTTGCAGGTGGGTGTAGCCAGGAATTACCACGTCCACGTACTCCTCGCCCAACTCCGTCAGTGCCAGTTGCAGATCGTGTGTCTCGTTGGCCAGAGCACAAATCTCGTCACAAAGCCAAAGTCGCGTGTCTAGCGCCACCTGGTCGTTTCGCGAACGGCCTGTGTGCAGCTTGGCTCCAGCGGGTACTCGTTCGGTCAGTGTTGCCTCGATGTTCATGTGCACATCTTCCAACTCTGTGCGCCACTTGAATCTGCCCTTTGTGATCTCGCGCGCGATTGAGTTTAGTCCGTCAATGATCGCGTCCCGCTCTTTGGTCGTTAAAATCCCGATATGCTCGAGCATTCGTGCATGGGCGATGGAACCGGTGATGTCATACAGTGCCAGCCGCCGGTCAAAGCCCACCGAGGCCGTGAATGCGTTCGCCTCGCGCGCCGCGCCTTTGGCGAAGCGCCCGCTGCGGGCAGTGGATTTCTTGCTGGCCATGGGTGCGGCGAGCTTGCCGCTAAACAGGGAGGAAGTCACGCCGGGAGTTCCCGGTCCAGTACCACCAGCTGTGTGCCAAGTGATTCCCCGACCTCAATCAACATAATACTGGCCGGATGCAAGCCTCGTGGTTGTGCGGCCGACCCCGGATTCAACCAGCGTAAGCCATCTGAGTCCTCGTCACATGGCATGTGCGTGTGGCCGAACACAACTACGTCCGGTTGATATTCCTTAATGGCCTCAGCGGCACTTCCGGTGGGTTTTGGATAATCCACAATATGGTGCAGTAGAAATTTAATTTCGCCACGTTCGAAGACCGCGGTTTCGGGCAGATCGATGCCGTGGTCGGTGTTGCCACGAACCGCGGTGACGGGGGCGATGCACTCCAGTTTTTGAATTACTGCCATGGGCCCAACATCGCCCGCATGCAGAATGTGCTCCACGCCGGCTAAAGCTGCCAAGGCCTCTTCCGGAACATGGCCGTGCGTGTCGGAGATGACCCCAATTTTCACGGCGCTGTGGCGTTTTCGTTTGTTACATAAATTGCTTTTCCCGAGATGCGCACGTGTCGGTCGAGAAACCCGCTGACCAGCACGACGCCATTGTTCTTCGGGTTGTCCAAGATCACCGCATTTGCGCCAACTCTTCCTGCTCGCCAGCGCAGGGCCCGTGTAGCTGCGTTGATGGCGATTTGCCCATGCCCGCCCGAGCGTGCGGAGACTGTGCCGATAGTCTCAAATGATGCCGGAGCCGCTTTTAAGAGCTGTACATCGCTTGCTCGCACTGAGGCGCGTGGCTTGCCCGAGACCATTACCCGGCTGGACGCGCAGCCCATCAACAGTCCCGCCAGAAGAATCGTCATCAAGATACGTTGCATTTCGTCAGCATACGGGCTAACCGCAAAAAGTAACGCCCATTTGACACAGCTTCTCCCCATTGATAGCGTCCCGCCCTTGCCGCGTATGAATTACAAGGACACGCTCAACCTGCCGCAGACCGGGTTTCCCATGAAAGCCGGGTTGGTGGAGCGTGAACCGGAGCGGTTGCGGCGATGGTATGAGGAGGATATTTATGGCCAGCTTCGCGCGCGCCATGCTCAGGCGAAAGAAACGTTTGTGCTGCATGACGGCCCTCCCTTCGCCAATGGCGATGTGCACATCGGCACGGCGCTGAACAAGACGCTCAAGGACATCATCCTGAAGTTCCAGAACATGCGCGGCAAAAACGTGCCGTACGTACCCGGCTGGGACTGCCACGGGCTGCCGATCGAGTTCAAGGTGGTGCAGGAGATGCGAAAGGCGGGGCGCGAGGATGCCAGCCCGGCAGAGATTCGCCGTGAATGCGAGGCTTATGCGCGCAAGTATATCGACCATCAGCGCACACAATTCAAGCGCCTTGGCGTGTTTGGCGACTGGGACAACCCCTATCTCACGATCGATAAAAAATACGAGGCCGAGGAGCTGCGGCTATTTGCCGATGTGGTCGAGAAGGGCTTCGTGTATCGCGGCAAGAAGCCCGTGTACTGGAGCATCCCTTGCCGCACCGCGCTGGCGGAGGCAGAGGTGGAATATGCCGACCACGTCAGCCAGAGTGTGTTCGTGAAATTCCCGATTGTGGGCGAGGATAACACAAACCTGCTCATTTGGACGACCACGCCGTGGACGCTGCCTGCCAACCTCGCTGTGGCGTTTAACTCCCGCTTTACCTATGCCAAGGTGCGTGTGAATGGGGAGGTGATTCTCGTCGAGAGCACGCTGCTGCCGAAAGTGGCAGAGACGTGCGGCTGGGAAGAATTTGACCAAATTGAAACGCTCCAAGGCGACGCCGTCGGCGCTCTCGAATATCGCCATCCGTTCATCAACAAAACCGCGCGGATCTTCGAAGGCGACAACTTCGTGGACAACGCCACAGGCACCGGCTT
Organism: Verrucomicrobiales bacterium; assembly: GCA_002724615.1. Lineage (GTDB taxonomy): Bacteria > Verrucomicrobiota > Verrucomicrobiia > Limisphaerales > UBA1100 > UBA6614. The sequence continues at coordinate 5,483 of PBPF01000176.1, forward strand.
CGTCCACATCGCCCCCGGTCATGGCATGGATGATTATCACCTCGGCTGCGCCAACGATTTGCCCATCTATTGTCCCGTGGATGACGACGGCAAGTTTTGTCACACCACCGACCTGTCTGCTGCCGACCAGATGCCCGCTGCGATCCTCGGCAAATCCATCCTCGAGAAGAACGGACGCAGCGAGGCGAACGACGCGGTCATCGAGTTGCTGCGCGAAAAATCGGCGCTTGTGCATCTCGAGAAATACACGCACAGCTACCCGCACTGTTGGCGCAGCAAAACGCCCGTCATCTTCCGCGGCATGGATCAGTGGTTTATCAACGTCGACCACGAGGGCTTCCGCCAAACCGCGCTCGCCGCCATCGACGAAGTCCGCTGGGTGCCCGACTGGGGGCAGGCGCGCATTCAAGGTGCCGTCGAGTCGCGTCCCGACTGGTGCATCAGTCGCCAACGCACGTGGGGCGTGCCCATTCCCGCGTTTTATTCCGCCGACGGCGAACCCATTCTTGATGCCCGCA
>PBPF01000177.1 GCA_002724615.1 Verrucomicrobiales bacterium
ACGGTCAAAAGCCTTTCGAACATCTCGACAACGACGCTTTGTTGGGCGGTCTTTGAGGCGAACGGGGAATATCGCGGTGTGGTGGAGCGGGCGGAGGCTTGGCTGGCGAAGCGGGCGGGAGGTGTTTCGCCGGAACAGCTTGCACCAGCAATCATTCGGCGGTACGGGAAAGATCGGACATTTTCGGTGCCAATTCTAACGCACTGCGCTCTAGCGGGAAAAGTGGGGTGGGACCGTGTGTTGCAATTGCCATTTGAGTTGGCTGCATTCCCGCAGTCGTGGTTTGCAGCGATGCGACTGCCGGTGGTGAGTTACGCATTGCCGGCATTGATTGCCATCGGGCAGGCGCGGCATGCGCATCGGCCGACTTGGAATCCACTCGCAAGGTTGTTTCGGGCGGCGGCTCGTAACAAGACGTTGTCGGCGTTGCAAAACATTCAGCCATCAAACGGCGGGTTCTTGGAGGCGACGCCATTGACGAGTTTTGTGACGATGAGTTTGGCCGGCAGCGGGATGGCGGAGCATGCGGTGGTGGGGAAAGGGGTTGAGTTTTTAAAGGGCTCGGTGCGTAAGGATGGCAGTTGGCCGATAGACACGAACTTGGCGACTTGGGTGACGACGCTGGCAGTGAATTCTCTGGGCGGGTCGGTGGATGATTTGTTGTCGGAAAAGGAGCGGGAGCAAATCCGGGACTGGTTGCTTGGGCAACAATACCGAAATGTGCATCCGTACACGAATGCCGCACCGGGAGGGTGGGCGTGGACGGATCTGCCGGGTGGCGTGCCGGACGCAGATGACACGCCAGGAGCGTTGTTGGCGTTGAAGAATCTTGGTGGAGATTGCACGGACGCGGCTCGGATGAGTGTGGGTTGGTTGCTTGATTTGCAAAATCGAGATGGAGGCATGCCGACGTTTTGTCGAGGTTGGACCAACCTGCCGTTCGATCGTAGCAGTCCAGATTTAACGGCGCACGCGATGCGAGCTTGGCAGGCGTGGCGTGGGGAGTTGCCGGATTTGCGGCCGCGAATGGATGCGGCGTATTCAAAAGCGGCGCGATATTTGGCAAATTGTGACGGGGAGCATGGGTGGGTGCCTCTGTGGTTTGGCAATCAACATGCGGGTGATGAGGCAAACTGGACTTACGGCACGGCGCGAGTAGCAGAAGCTTTGAATGAACAAGCGCAACTGGAATTGCCGGGTGGTGCAATGCGGCAGCGCGCGGCTCGGAATTGTCTGTTGGGCTTGCAAGGCAAAGATGGAGGATGGGGAGGATTTAAGAATGGGCCGGTTTCGGTGGAGGAAACGGCTCTGGCGGTGGGTGCGTTGAAAGGGGTTGATGATGGAGAGTCGAGAAAGTCGATTGAGGAGGGGACGGAGTGGTTGGTGTGTCGGGTGGAGTCTGGGGAGTGGTTGGAAGCGGCGCCGATTGGATTTTATTTTGCGAAGCTGTGGTATTTTGAAAAATTGTATCCCATGATTTTCACGGTGGGAGCAATGGAGCGCGTAGCGGGAAAGGAATGATGCGTATCTTGATTGTTGGTTGTGGTTATGTGGGGCTGCCGTTGGGTGTGGCGTTGCGGGAGGCTGGGCATGAGGTGCATGGAGTGCGACGTGGTGATGGGGAGGAGATGGCAGCGGCGGGAATTGTTGGGCACGCGGTGGATGTAACTTGTCGTGAGCAGTTGAATGATTTGCCGCGAGGTTTTGACCGAGTTGTTCTTTCGGTGTCGTCGGGTCGCGGTAGTGTTGAGGCACACCGGGAGGTGTTCGTGGAGGGAACACGGAATATCTTGGAATGGCTGGAGGGCGAGATTCCGGTGGTGTTTACGAGTAGCACAGGGGTTTATGGGCAGGTGGATGGAGAGGAGGTGGATGAGAATGCGGTCACTGAGCCGGCGGGGGAGACTGGGCGGGCATTGCTGGAGGCGGAGAACATGGTGCGGAATGCGGGTGGGATAGTGCTGCGAGTGTCGGGGATTTACGGGCCGGGGCGTGGGTTTCTCTACCGGCAGTTTTTGAATGGGGAGGCGACGATGGTTGGTGACGGTGGGCGGTGGTTGAATATGGTGCATCGCGACGATGTGGTAGGTGGATTAGTGGCGGCACTGGAGCTTGTGAAAGGAGGGGGGGTGTTTAATCTGACTGACGATGAGCCGGTGCGGGAGCGGGATTTTTTTGATTGGCTCGCGGGGGCACTTGGACGTGAGTTGCCGCCAGCGGGGGAGGCCCGCAAGAGGAAACGGGCAATGACGAGCAAGCGAGTTCTGAACGCAAAATTGAGCGGACTAGGATGGTTGCCGCGTTACCCGACATTTCGTGAGGGGTATGCGGAGTTGATGCGGACAGATGGCTAGCCGACGCGGAAGGAGATACGGGCAATCATGTCGCTATCGAATGCGGACTGTAGGCTGCGCAAGATTTCCTTACGGCGGTAGCGGACGATTTCGCTGAGCCAGACATTGCTGTCGACACTGACGAACAAGGTTCCCTTGTTGATGCCGGTGGGTTGCGCGTGGGCGGTGACGACGGGGTCGATGAGATGATTCCAGACCTTGATGATCTCAGCCTCAGACCTTTTGCGGTCCAGGCCGATGGAGTCGAGGAGTTTCGGGAGGACGTTGGCCGCAGACTTAGCGTGATCAGTGCGGGCGGTTTCTTGCTCTGTGAGGTCGACGCCGCGCCACTGGGCGAGTGCGCGTCGGCGCGCGAATGCGGGGACGTTGGGTTTCTCCTTTCGTCTGGGGCGATGCAGGTTTCGCATGTGCGGTGGGAGAGTTTCCACGTATGGCGCGCTTGCTCAATGCGTTGATGTTCAAAATTGTCGGCACGTTCTTCGGGGGATTTTCCCGTCAACAAGCTGCTGATAATTAGGTGTATTCCCGCGAGCAAGGTGAGGATGTAAATAACGAGGCGAAATTGGCGCTCAGGAATGCGTCGATTGAGCGATACGCCTAGCCACGCGCCGATGGGAATAAGCAGACAGAAATAAGCACCCCAAAGGAGGCTTTTCGTGGTGATAAGGTCCTTGCTTATGAACAAGGGCATTTTGATCCAGTTGATACATGTAAACAAGATGGTGCGGGTGGCAACATAGTCGATCTTGGAAAGTTGCTGCGGCAGGAGGAAAAGGTTGACGACGGGGCCAGCGCCGTGAGCAAAGGTACTGGTGAGACCGGTGCCGATACCACAAGGGATGCCGGCCAGATGGGTGGGTTGCCAAGGGGGCACTTCGGAGTCGGTCTTACCGCCGATAAAGGACCAAAGCACGAAGCCAATGGCCAGCGCACCGATAAGTAGGCTGAAATGGTGCGGCTGCATGCGGTCGATGAATTGAACCCCGAGCCATGCACCAATGGCGACGCCGGGCAGTAGGTAGATAAGATTGTCCGCGCGCCAGTGCCGCCAGTAGTGGTAAAGCGAGACGGCATCACCCAGGCAAAGAAGCGGCAGAAGGAATCCAATGGCGAACTGCGGGCGTTCTCCAAAAATGCCGAACGCAACGACACAAAGGGGAGTCGTCAACATGCCGAGTCCACCGCCAAGCCCAGCCTTGGAAAGGCCGATCAAGAGTACGGCAGCGCTGATGAGAAACAGTGGCAGGAATTCCGGCACGCGAGAGATTTAGAGCCTGATAGGGGGAATGTCGAGGCGCAGGACTGTGGGTGAGTTGGCTCAGTTTTTACTATTATCGTGTGAATAAGAAACACCATTCACCGCCTTGACTATACAATGTGCAGTGTGTTACCCACTCCAAGGCCACTACATGTGGTCTTTCTGCCAAGGAGGTTTGACTGGGGTTATGCGCTGTCCGAAGTGCGAGTGTATTGAGGACAAGGTGATTGATTCACGCTCATCGAAAGAGGGCTCGATCATTCGCCGGCGTCGCGAATGCACAAAATGCAGCCATCGTTTCACCACATATGAGCAGATTGAGCATACGCAGTTAATGGTGGTGAAGCGGGATGGACGGCGTGAGGAGTTTTCTCGCGAGAAGTTGCTCAGCGGCATTGCCAAGGCCTGCCAAAAACGGCCGATCAGTCAACAGACCATTGAGGATGTCACACAGGATGTCTTCGACACCGTTTCGCAGGAGTTCAGCGAGGAGGTGCAAGGACGTGAGATTGGCGAGCGCGTGATGAACGCGTTACGGGAGATCGACTCCGTGGCGTACGTGCGTTACGCGAGCGTCTACCGGCGCTTCGAGGAGGCCGGTGACTTTGTGGATGCCGTAAAGAAACTCGAGACCAAACATGATACAGCTACATACCGACTGCCTGGTATTTGAAACGTCTGATGGGCAGGCCATCCCTTGTTCCGCTGAGGACGTGACCGTGGAACTTCTGGGCGAAGCCGCCAAAGAACTGGAGGAGCAGGTTATTGAAGAAGCCGCGGCGGCAACCTTGTACTATTTCAAACAGGAACTTGGACGCAACGTGGTCTCGGTGGGTGAATTCACCATGGCACTGGAGCGGATTTTGCGCGGGTTTGGATACAAGGTGAAACCGGTTTACGACGAAACCACGACAGCCAGTGCACGCGAGGCCGAGACTGACTTACAGCCACTGGCCAGCCGCGCTAGCCAGTCACGTCGTGAAGGTGAGGGACTCGAGATGGTCTTTTTTTGCACCTTGAGGGATCAGATTCATGCTGATTTGCATGGCAAACCTGAACTACTCCGTATCAAGGGCCTCCGTAACGCTGTTCGCAAGCTCACTGGGTCAAACAAATGGAGTCCACGTTGTCAGCAACTCAATGACCAGATTGTCGACTACCTTCGCGATATAGTGGCCCGCCACAAGCAGGAGGCACGTCTGACCTTGATGATCATCTGACCGCGTGACCTTATTTGAGAAAATCATCGCTGGGGAAATCCCATCTGAAAAGGTATACGAGGATGATCTTGTTTACGCCTTTCGTGACATCAACCCACAAGCGCCTGTCCACATTCTCATTATCCCCCGTAAACCTATCCCACGCATCGCCGAGGCTGAGCCGGACGATCATCAGGTGCTGGGTCACCTTCTGTTAAAGGCGCGTGAGGTTGCTGCTGCTGAGGGGTTGGCAGGGAATGGCTATCGGCTTGTGTTTAACAACGGTTCAGATGCCGGCGAGACTGTCCCTCATTTGCACCTGCACATTCTTGGCGGGCGGCAGATGGCTTGGCCGCC
>PBPF01000178.1 GCA_002724615.1 Verrucomicrobiales bacterium
CGGGCGCGTTGCGGTAGCGCCAAGCCATGCGACTGACAAGGCCGTTCATTTCTTTCAACGCATTTGTGGCGGCTTGTGGTTGATTGTTAAAGTGAAACACATCGTGCGACACCCAGTGCAGTTGCACGCTGTGAGGGAGCTTGGCGATGGCGTTGGTGGTGACGGCACGGGCCTGCTGATATTGGCCGGTGGTGAGAAGGGCACGGATGTGCAGGACGCGAGCTTCCTCGTCCCATTGGCGTGCAGTGGTGGCGGCCTTGGCGTGATGGATGGTGGCGTTGTAATCGCCGGTGAGATAAGCCTTGCGAGCGTCGTCGATGGGGGCACTGGATAACAGCAAAGGGGCCAACCCGAGGGCTGCGGCCAGCTTGGTTGTTGCCAGCGGTTTCATTTATTTTGCAGGCATGGAACCTGAACTACGGGCGTTTCGTGCCCCTTACATTGTCTGGCAGGCTACACACATAATCTACTGCTTATTCAGTTTTCTCTTGGCCAGGTAGGATTGCAAAAACTTGTCAGGCGGAGCTTCTTTCCAAGCCGTGAACCACAAGTCACCAAGCACTTCGCCGCCTTTGGTGAGTTGAGTTTCAAGGAAAGCCTTTCCCTTGGCCGGGGTATCGGGAGAGAGGTGTTTGTCCTTGTCGAGTTGGTAAAGCGGCTCGACGAGCGCATTCTGGCCAAGAATGTATTTCATGATGTACTGAAACCGGCCACTTGCGTCCTTGGTGGATTCCGTCGTGGCGACCAGCTTAGCTGCGCGCACCTTGGCCAGCAGTGCCTTGGCGTCATGGCCATTGATGGCGTTGAAAAAGCCGCCATCAATCCAAGAGTGAAATCGTCGACTGGTGGTGTAGCTCTTAGGGTTATCGCCGGTCCAGCCATTGAAATGCTTGGTTGTGTGCAATGGTTGCGCGGCGTCGCCTACGAAGTGGCTGAGAATTCCCATTCGATAAACGACATTGGCGCGTGCATTGGCGATCTCCTCGGGTGTTCCCATTTCCTCAAACACCTTTAAATAGGAAAACGCACTGACGAGCTTGAGGTAATGTTCGTTGATGGCCCATGGCAGAAATCCGGGGTGGCCCTTGAGGCGGTCGGCGTTTTCATTGGGCAAAGGCAGCTTGTGCTTGATTCGGGCAGCGGCCATCTGTTCGACGAACTCGTATCGGAAATGGCCGAGCTGTTCTGTCTTCAACCGGTACTGCTCAAGATACTCGACATCGAAATAGTGGTCAGGATTATTGAGATGCCGCAAGGCGCGGTCGCGTTGATTGCGCCAGCGGTCGGGTTCTCCGCCAAGAAACTGGATGCGCTCCGCATTGGCCGCTTCGCGCACAAACGTGGGGAAGTCCTTTGGAAGTGAGGCAAGCGCGAGTTGGTTGATGAAGCGGTGACGCAGGTAATCCCAAGCCTTTCCTTCTGCCGGTCCGAGAAACAGTGCCACCATGGCAGATGCAATGACCCTGCGTACGCTCATTGGGAAAGGCTGCTGGCGTGGCCAAGGGCTGGCAACTGGAAGCTGTTCACGAGTTGTGCCCACGTCGCAATGTGGCAAAGCCATACGTTAAAATTACGATTTGGTTGAAATTGTCCATTTTTTTCCAAAAATGACTTGCCACGTTTGATAGGCACATCTATGCTCCCGCGCCCTTCGAGTATTTTCTGTCGAAATGAGTGCTAAAACGCGTAAATCTGTGGCCAAGCGGTTCAAGGTAACCGGGTCGGGTCGAGTGAAGCGGCGGCATGCCGGAATGCGGCACTTGCTTTCGGTTAAAAGCTCGAAACGGAGACGTAAGTTGGGGCTGGGAGGCATGGTCGACAAAACGGACGAGAAACGGATTTTGGCAAACCTGCCATTCAGTCACTAGGAGCAAGGAGAGGATTTCATGAGGGTAACAAACGCACCCGCATCGCGCAAACGCCGCCGTCGTTGGCTAAAGGCGGCCAAGGGATTTTGGCTGCGCCGCGGCAAGTTGTACCGGTACGCCAAGGACGCGATTGACCATGGGCGCCAGTATGCCTACCGAGACCGCAAGAATAAGAAGCGTACGTTTCGCGGCTTGTGGAATGTGCGGATCAATGCGGCTTGCCGGTCGGCAGGACTGACATACAGCCGTTTCATTGAGGGCCTGAAGGCGTCCAACGTGGAGGTGAACCGGAAGGTTCTGGCGGATATCGCGGCACAGGACGAAGCGGCCTTTTTGGAGTTGGTGAAGGTTGCCCAAGCCGGGCTGGAAGGGAAAGCCAAGGCTTGACCGGAGATTTTCGGAAACGGGCGGCCTGTGAGGGGCCGCCTTTTTTGTTGGTGGCCGGTTTTTTGATTCACTAAATTGCGCGAGACGATGTCGTTGCTGGACGAAATTGAACCGATGAAGGCAGAAGCTCTGGCGGAGCTTTCGGCAGCGCCGGACCAGCAGGCCCTGGAGCGTGCGAAGGGAGCGTGGATCGGGCCGAAGGGGAAATTCACGGGTTTAATGAAGCAGTTGGGATCTCTTTCGAAAGAGGAGCGGCCACTCGCGGGCAAGGCGATCAATCAGGCGAAGGGAGAACTGGAGCAGGCGTTATTGGCGGCGCGGGAGCGGATTGAAATGGCTGCCTCGGTGCCGACCGAGCCAACAGATTTTACGGCACCGGGTAGGTGCCGTCGATTGGGCAGGTTGCATCCACTGACACAGGTGACGGAGGATATCGTCAAGAGCTTCCGCAAGTTGGGCTTTGTGGTGGCGGATGGGCCGGAGGTGGAGGATGAGTACCATTGCTTTGATGCGCTGAACACGCCGGCGGATCACCCGGCACGCGATGCTCAGGACACGTTTTATCTGGATCAGCCGGATCGGCCGTTGCTGCGGACGCATACTTCAAGTGTGCAGATTCGAGTGATGAAGGAGCAGTCGCCACCGGTGCGTATTATTGTGCCCGGCCGTGTGTATCGCCGTGATACGGCCGACGCGACACACAACCCGACCTTCCAGCAGGTGGAGGGTCTGTACGTGGACAAGGGAGTGACGGTGGGTGACTTAAAGGGGACGGTGGAGTTTGTGTTTCGCGAGTTAATGGGGCCGAAGACGCAGATTCGTTTTCGTCCGCATTACTTTAGCTACACGGAGCCAAGTTTTGAGATCGATTTCGCCAATTCACTTACGAAGAAGATGGGCAAGGATTGGCTGGAGATTGCCGGTTGCGGGATGGTGCACCCGGCGGTTTTTGAGGAGGTGGGGTACGATCCCGAGGTGTGGACCGGTTGGGCGTTCGGTTTCGGAATTGAGCGCATTGCGATGCTGCGTTACGGGATTAACGACATCCGACTTTTTTACGAGAATGACGTGCGGTTTCTGGAGCAGTTTTAAAGAATGAAGGTCACCTACAACTGGCTGAAGGAGTATGTGGACTTCGACTGGTCGCCGGAGGAACTGGCGGAGCGGTTGACGATGCTTGGGGTAGAGGTGGAGGGCGTGGAGACTTGCGCGGGGGCGTTTGAGGGAATTGTGGTGGGGCAGGTGATTGTTAAGGAGCAGCACCCCAACGCGGACCGATTGACGCTTTGCAAGGTGAATGATGGAGAAGAGGAACGGCAAATTGTCTGTGGAGCGACGAACTTTGAGGTGGGGGACAAGGTGGCGCTGGCGCTGCCGGGAACGTCGATGCCGGTAGAGGAGGGGGAGAAGCCGTTTGTTTTAAAGGCAGGGAAGATACGCGGGGAGAAATCGGAAGGGATGATGTGCTCGGGGCGCGAACTGCGGCTTTCGGATGATCATGAGGGTATCCTGATTCTAGAGGAGAATGCGGTTGTTGGGCAGTCGTTTGGGGAACATCGCGGACTGGGGGGGGGCGACACGGTTTATGATTTGGAAGTAACGCCGAATCGGCCGGATCTCAATGGCGTGATCGGCTTGGCGCGGGAGATTGCGGCATTGACCGGGAATGCGCTGCGTAAGCCGGATGTGAAACTGGCGGAGTCGGACGATGCGGTTGAGAATCTTGTGGATGTGCGGATTGAGGATGCTGGACTGTGTCCGCGTTACAATGCGCGGGTGATCCGCGAGGTGAAGATCGGGCCAAGCCCGGATTGGCTGCGTGAGCGGTTGGAGCGCGTTGGCTTGCGGCCAATCAACAATGTGGTGGATGCCACAAATTTCGTGATGATGGAAACAGGACAGCCGCTGCATGCGTTTGATCTGCGGTTGCTCGACGCGGCAGGAGGTAAGCCGACTGTGGTGATTCGACGCGCGGCGAATGGGGAGAAGTTCACGACATTGGATGAGCAGGAGCATGAATTGACGGCGGAGAATCTTCTGATTGCCGATGAGGGTAAGGGCATCGCGCTGGCCGGCGTGATGGGTGGCCTGAATACGGAGATTCAGCCGGACACACAGGATGTACTGCTGGAGTGCGCGTATTTTAACCCGACGAACATCCGCGCGACCTCGAAGGCAACGCGCTTGCATACGGATGCGAGCTATCGGTTTGAGCGCGGCGCGGATATTGGCATCACGGACTGGGCGAGCCAACGGGCGGCGCAGTTAATATTGGAAACGGCAGGCGGCGAACTGGCGGCGGGGGCTGTGGATGCCTTCCCCGAAAAGCCGGAGTCGCGTGAGGTGATGTTGCGTCACGATAAAGTGAACGCGCTGCTTGGCATTGAATTGTCGCCGGAACAGAACACGGCTTACCTTGAGGGCCTGGAGATCTCCCATGCGGGTGACGGGGTGTTTCGCATTCCATCGTGGCGCGTGGATTTAAAGCGTGAGACGGACTTGATTGAGGAGGTTTGCCGACTCCATGGCGTGGACAGGATTCCAGCCACACCGCCGCGAGGAGCACTTGGTGATAACTCATTTGACACCGTCCACGATGAATTGGCGGAGGCACGTGCAATCCTGACGGGTTTGGGCCTGAACGAGGCGCAAGGGCAGACTTTAATCAGCGGTGAATCCGCGCGACTGACGACGCCGGAAGTCATCGCACTGGAGCATCCGCTCTCAAGCGACATGGATGTGCTGCGTGCCAGTTTATTACCCGGCTTACTGGATTCATTGCGCAACAACGTGACGCGTCGCAATGATGACGTGGGATTATTTGAGATCGGCAGAGTATTTAAACCGGGCGAAGGTGAGCACAGGCGGTTGGCAATCCTGATGACTGGTTTGGTTGAGCCGGCGTTTTGGGGTGATAGGGATGGCCAGAAAGTTTCCATGGCGGATTTGACAGGTGTGCTTGAGGGTTTTCTGGAACGGTTTGGGGTGTTTGGTGTTGGTGTTGAAAGGAGGTCGGATGCGACGGATTTTTTCCTGGAGTCGGCGGAGTTGCGCTTAGGAAAGCAGGAAATTGGGGAGTTGGGGCAGTTGCAACCGGCATTGGGGCGCGGATGTGAATGCCGACAGCCGGTGTTTCTGGCGGAGTTGGACATGGACCTGCTGTTGCAACGGCGGACGCGGACGAAGTCCTTCAAGGCCCTACCGCAGTTTCCTTCCATCGTCCGTGACGTGGCCATGGTGGTGCCTGAGTCAACCACGCATGCAAAAGTGTTGGGTGTTGTAAAAAAGGCAAAACCGGCCAACTTGGTGGACTTGCGCTTGTTCGATGTGTTTCGTGGCGGTAACGTGCCGGCGGGGCAAAAGAGTGTCGCTTACACGTTCACGTATCGCCATGGCGAAAAGACGCTGACAGACGAAGAGGTAAACGGGGCGCATGAGGAACTGGTGGAGACTTTGCGGGAACAGTTGTCGGCGGTGATTCGGGACACTTAAGATGGCGCTGGATTTAAAGGCGCTAGAGCCGCTTCAGGAAAAGCTCGAGCAACATCCGGTTTACGCA
>PBPF01000179.1 GCA_002724615.1 Verrucomicrobiales bacterium
ACGCGTTGCCGCCAAAATGGCCAAGCCATGCCGGCCACCGAGAAGCTTATCAGTCGATTGTTGGCCGATGCCGGTTACACCTGTGGGCTTGCCGGCAAGTTGCACTTGGCTACTTGTGCCAACGGCGTGGTCGAGAAGCGCATCGACGATGGTTATGAGGTTTTTCATTGGTCGCACCATCCGCAGCCCGACTGGCCTGAGAATGCCTACACGCAATGGCTGGAGGGGCAGGGGACGAGCTGGGAGGAATTGTACAGCGGGCCCAGTACGCCATATATCAAACATGGTGTGCCTGCTGAATTCAACCAGACCACTTGGTGCGCCAACATGGCCATCGACTTCATCCGAAGTCAGCGGGGTGGTCCGTGGATGTTTAGTTACAACTGTTTCGCTCCGCACCATCCCTTTGATCCGCCCGCGGATTATCTTGCGCGCTATCAACCCGGCAATCTGCCGTTGCCAAAGGCGCGGCCCAATGAGTGGGAAGGGAAGACCACTTATCAGCAGCTTGACAGTCAATATGCCCACAACGATCCGGCCGGTTATCACGTCGCCTCCATGACTGATGCCGACAAACGCGACGTGACGGCCGCCTACTATGCGATGATCGAGTTGATTGACCACAATGTCGGTCGCATGGTGGCTGCGCTGGAGGAGACCGGGCAGCGCGGTAATACAATCGTAATTTTTATGAGCGATCATGGAGAGATGCTTGGCGATCACGGCATCTATTTGAAAGGCCCGCACTTTTATGAGGAGGCCGTGCGAGTGCCGCTCGTCATCAGTTGGCCCGGGCAATTTGCTGCCGATCAACGCGTCGAGGGCATGGTGGAATTAACGGACATTGCCCCCTCGCTGATAGAAGCAGCCGCGCTGCCAATTCCCGAAGCCATGCAAGGCAAGACGATGCTGCCCATGCTGCGGGGCGAGGCTAGTTTATGTGCCCATCGCGAATCAGTTTTCAGTGAATACTACAATGCGTGGAGTCATAAGCACAGTTACGGCACGATGCATCGCACCGAGTCGCACAAGCTGATCGTCTACCACGGCACTGATCAAGGGGAGCTCTACGACTTGGAAAACGACCCCGATGAGTTTGAGAATCTTTGGCGGAATGAATCCCATGCTGCGTTGAAGACCGAACTGCTCAAGGCCGCCTTTGACGCGAGCGTTTTCACCATGGATCCCACGCCCATTCGCGAAGGGCCATTTTGAAAATTTAACAGCCTCTAATTTACTCTTGAGCGAAACAATGTTAAACGCGGAGTGACAAAGAGAGCTAGCTGCATTGTTGTATGTGATTGCGACTAGCGTATCCGTTTAGAGGCCAAGGCAGACGGCTTTGGTTTCTGTATATAGGTCTAGAACCTCGTGGCCCATCTCGCGGCCCCATCCGCTTTGCTTGTATCCGCCGAACGGCAGGGCGCTGTCGAAGATGTTATAGCAGTTGATCCACACCGTGCCGGCGCGTAGACGGGCGGCAGTGCGGTGAGCCTTGGAAATGTCACGCGTCCAGATACCTGCAGCGAGACCGTAGGTAGTGTCATTGCCTCGGTCGATGATTTGCTCAATATCGTCGAAGGGATCGGCAACGACGACCGGGCCAAAAATTTCTTCGCGGACGATGCTCATGTCATCGTTGGTATCCTTATAGACAGTAGGTGTGACAAAGTAACCATTCTCGCCTAGGCGGCGGCCACCAGTGACACAGGTGGCGCCGGCTTCTTGTCCTGCGTTCATGAAGCCGGTGACGCGATTGAGTTGCTCGCTGGAAACCAGCGGGCCCATGTCGGTGTCTCCTGCCAGTCCGGGGCCAATTTTGATCTGGTCGGCTGCGGCAGAAACACCGTCGACCACTTCGTCGAAGATATCCTTTTCCACGTACAAACGTGAGCCAGCACAGCAGCATTGACCATGGTTAAAAAAGATGGCTGAAGCGGCACTCGCGATGGTCTGCTCCAAGTTTTCGGTGTCTTTGAAAATGATGTTGGGAGATTTGCCTCCTAGTTCGAGGGTGACTTTCTTTAGGTTGCCAGCGGCGGCCTGCACGATCATCTTGCCGACTTCTGTTGAGCCGGTGAATGCGACCTTGTCGACGTCGTCGTGTGCGGCTAGTGCGGCACCTGCAGTTTCCCCCATGCCTGTCACAATATTTACCACCCCGTCAGGCACGCCGGCTTCCTGGATGATTTCTCCAAGTCTCAGGGCGGTTAAAGGGGTTTGCTCGGCGGGCTTTAACACCACGCAGTTGCCGGTGGCTAGCACAGGGCCGAGTTTCCATGCAGCCATTAGCAACGGAAAATTCCATGGGATGATTTGACCGACTACGCCCACTGGTTCGCGCATGGTGAATGCATGAAACTTTGCGCCTGCCGCGTAAGGTACAGAAATGGGAATGGTGTTGCCCTCAATCTTGGTCGCCCATCCAGCCATGTAGTGGAACAGGTCGGCGGAAAGCGGCACGTCAGCGACCTTGGCAACGCCCACGGGCTTGCCGTTGTCGAGGCTCTCCAGTTCGGCTAGTTCGTCCAGATTCTCGAGAATGAGGTCGCCAATTTTCCAGATGAGTTTGCCTCGCTCACTGGGTGTCATCGTGTTCCAAGGGTGCTTTGGGTCGTCGAACACCTTGCGTGCGGCCTTGACAGCGGCGTCAATGTCCTCCTTGTCGCCCTCGGCAGCCATGTCAATGATGCTTCCATTGGCAGGGTTGTAGATGGAAAATGATTTTCCACTGGCGGCTTCGACCCAATTGCCGTTAATGAGGCATTTTTTGGGCCGGCTCAGAAATTCCTGAACCTTGGTGCTGATCTCGATTTCTGGGATTTCAAATGCTGCGTCGGTAACCATGGTAATGGGGGGTTGTGAACAACTGTGTTGGTCCGCCCAATGTAACGACCCGGGCGTGGAACGCAACCCCCCGTTTGACCTGTGTAATGTCGATAAGAACCCCTTGTTGCCTTGAGGATTTGTGGCAGGGTGAAGATTAGTATTCGTCCGTGCGAAGCGGGCTTTAAAGGAGGACAGAGATGAATTTATGGAAATGGATGCTGGGCGGTCGACACCGCGGAGGATTGCTGGGGATGCTGCTGGTGCTCGGCCTTGTGGCTGCGCCAACCACGCCGGATGGCCGCGATGTGGATGTTCGCGCCGAGTTGTTGCCGGCACAAACTGCGCTGAAGCCGACGACCACCTTTGAAGTGCGTTTTTCAGCACCGATAGTCGGCGAAGAAATGGTTGGTAAACCCACGCCGGTTTCGCCGCTGTTAATCGATCCCCCGTTGCCAGGTAAATTCACCTGGCTGAGCAACCGAAGCGGGGTTTTTACACCAAGCGAACCGTTTTTGTTGGGACACCGATATTTTGTACGGCTGCGCGAAGGCTTGCAGAATGTTGATGGCAACCCGGTGCTCGGAACGGGCAAAACGTATGTGGCACCACCATTTGAGGTGGCGGGATACTCATTTTACGAGAGTCGCTTGATGAGCACGGCGCAGCCTGAGTTGCCTCTAGCATTCAACAATGGCGTGGAGGTTTTGGCGGCGGCGAAGCACATGGAATTTCGTGATAATGCAGGGCAGCGCGTCCCTGCAATCGTGCGACCGATGATCCATCGCGAATATCGACGGGTAGATGCGCCGACAGTGGGATGGACAGACCGGTTTCATGAATCGCATGGACGAACGGTGGCGGAGCCGCGTCCAACGGATGTAATCCCAACACGCCTGTATGTGAAACCGGCACGGCCCTTGACCGCTGGACAATGGCGTTTGGTGGTTGGCAAGGGACTCCCGTCACTTGACCCGGGCGTGGTGACAGTGAAGGAAAAGATCATCCCCTTGGGGCGAGTGGAACCGCTACAGGTAACAGGGATCCATGCAAGTAATGTGCTTTACCAAGGTCGATCCATTAACGTGAATTTCAATCGGCGATTGTCGGGGAAATTTATTGATGGCAATCCGCTGGACTGGATCGACATTCACCCCACTCGCGGCCCGGCCCGGCGGCTTGGCTTGCCAAATCTCAAGGCCAAGGCCTCGGGGCGCACAGTGCAAATCACCGGAGATTTTCCGTTGGGCGGTTATGAGGTGGCAGTGAAGGCAGGTCTGCCAGGAGCGGAAAATTTCTTGCTGGCGCTGGAGCGTCGTGAGGACGTTGTATTAAACATGATCCAGCCGGCTGTTTTCCTGCCGGCTTGGATGGATTCGCAGTACGCAAATGGACATGGGAAATTGCGGTTGTTATCCTTGAATAATTTTGACCTGCGTTTGCGAGTTAAACTGCTGGATCAAAATGCGATTGCTGGAGCGCTTGAGGAATACCGGGACGGTTACTTCCATAGCAGCTATTATAACGGTCACCGTTGGGTGCACAAGGAGGGACGGCCGATTAATTACAATCAACTATCGGGGAAGACACTTGTTGATTTTTACACACGATTCGACGACGAGGCCAAGCAGGCCATAAAGCGATTAGGGGGCGAGGATGTGCCGTCAGAGTTGGTCTTCGACTGGAAGAAGATGCTGGGCGATCGGAAGGCCGGCGTGGTCTTTGTGCAAGCCACCAGCACGGGGACGGATTTTCGTTCCCAATGTTCCAGCCAAGCAATTATTCAGCTGACCGATATCGGTGCGGTCTGGAAGCGTGGAGAAGCGGAGATATTCATCCATGTTTTTTCTCAAACTACCGGGCAACCCTTGGATGGCGCGGAAGTGAGATTAGTCAACGAAGGGGGTAAAGTTGTCGGTCGTACCCGTACAGACGAGACAGGAATAGCTCGTGTTGAGGAAAAGGGTGGGACGAAATGGCTTCAGGTGGAAATGGGGGAAGATGCGCACGTGTTGGAAATTGATGGTCCCGGTGAAGTGAGTCTCTGGCAATTCCCGATCCGGCGGAGTTATGGATCTGACAGCGAGTACCGGCTGCTGGCCTTTACGGACCGGGGCGTTTACAAGCCCGGCAAGACCGTCCATCTGAAAGGTATTCTTCGCAAAGTGGACGGGCTGGACATTTCCCTGCCGGAAAAGTTGGTGTGCGGTCTCAAGGTGTTTGACCCACGCAATGAGGTTGTGCTGGAGGACAAACTGGCCTTGTCTCGCATGGGTTCGTTTGCGTTTGACTTGAAAATCCCGGAGGGGCGTTTAGGTGAATATCGGCTGAGCCTGCTCATCTCTAAGTCTGGTGAGGAAGAATCAAGCGATCAGTCGCCGCTACCGTTTGTTAGGCCTCCTTTGACTGAGACGAGAATTCGTGAATCTGTCTGGGTGCATGTGGCTGAATACGAGCCGCCCAAGTACAAGGTACAGTTCAAGTCGGATACGGAGTTTGGCCCTAGCAAGAGCGTCACCGTGCCACTTGAAGCACGTTATTATTTTGGAAAGCCCATTGCCAAGGCGCCGGTAAAATGGACGTTGGTCGGAGAAAACGCGGGTTTTCACCCGGATAAATTCGAGAATTATCATTTCCTCGACTGGTCTCTCGGGCGTGAAGACTCGAATGGGGAATTTCAACTTGAAGGCGAAGGCAAGTTGGACAGTGAAGGCCGGATATCAATCGAGCCCAAGGTGGAGATCAACCCCAGCTGGCCCGGACCGGTTTCTGGACGGTTGATGGCGCGCGTTACTGATGCAACGCAGCAAACGATTACAGCCAGCACACGGATCACGCGGAACAGCTCCGATTTTTATCTGGGTATCAGGCACATTGACCGATTGCTTTACCTTGGGCAGCCAGCCAAGGTGGATGTGCTGGCCCTTCAGTCGGATGAGAATCCGCATGCAACATCAGTGCCGGTGAAGGCGATGTTGAAGCGCATTGAGTGGCGGTCAGTGCGTGTGCGTGGCGCAGGCGGCTCGGTGGATTACCACAACGAAAAGACGTTGGTCGATGTAGACGAAAAGGACTTTGTGACCAGCGCCAAGGATGGGACAGGGCAGGTTGTGTTTAACCCAAAGCGTTCGGGACAGTACCTCGTGGAGTTGCGCGCGCGGGATCAGGGCGATCGGCCAGTCCGTAGTTCTCTGGAATTCTATGTTCCCGGACCACAGCCGTTGGCATGGGATTACCGAAACGAGGCAACCGTGGAACTGGTCCCAGACAAGGATATGTATCGCCCCGGGGAGGTTGCGGTGCTGTTGGTAAAGACGCCCATTAGTGGTCGTGCATTAGTGACGGTGGAACGTGACAAAGTGCTGCGCAGTTTTCAGGTGGAGTTGAAAGGAAATGCACCAGCGATCCGTATTCCGTTGCAGACCGAGGATGCCCCGAATGTTTTCGTGTCGGTATGTCTGTTGCGGGGTGCCAAGGACAGCAAGCGTAAGATAGCTACCGCCGAATATCGTCTGGGGTACTGTGAGTTGGAAGTGGAAAAGGTGGACCACTTGGAGGTGGGCTTGACCCTGGCCCGGCCGGAATATCAACCGGGGCAAATGGTGAGTGCCGTGGCCACTGTCCGGGACGAACAAGGGCGACCAATTCCGGGCGCAGAGGTGACTCTCTATGCTGTGGATCAGGGAGTTCTGGACCTGACGGGTTATGAGCAGCCGAATCCGGAAGAATTGTTCATTCGTCCGGTGCCTCTTGGCGTGGATACCTTCACAAGTTTTCCGCTGATGTTTACTGAGGACCCATCGAAGGTGGCTTTTGGGAACAAGGGCCATTTGATTGGCGGCGGCGGAGGCGGGCCTGGAGTGCCTTTGCGCAAAGATTTTCCCGCCTGCGCATTCTGGGCCGGCGCGTTAAAAACTGGCGCGGACGGCAGCGTGTCAGTTCGGTTCCGCGCTCCGGACGGTTTGACAAGCTATAAAGTGATGGCCGTGGTGCACACGTTGGACAGTGATTTCGGAAAGGCCAGCGCCAGTTTTCGCGTTAACAAGCCATTGATGGTCGAGGCGGCATTACCGCGGTTTGCAAGGATCGGTGACCGCATTGAGGCACGCGCGGTGGTGTTCAACCAGACTACCCGTGATCGTGAGGTGCTGGTGAGCCTCCTTCTTGATCGGCATGCCAAGAGTGCCGATGCGGTAACAACTCGTACGATCGCCATTGCCGCGGGTAATAGCCAGGCCGTGATGTTTCCCTTGGACTTCGTAAAGGTCGGTGAATGCGTGGCCCAATGGCGGGTGGAGTTTCGTGACGGGCCGAAGGTGAGTGATGCGCTTGAAACACGCCTTCATGTCCGACACGCCGCGCCCCAACGTCGTGAGATTCTCTTGGCTCGTACCGACGGCTCGGAGGCAAACCTGATTGCCAAGGCCGACCCACAGCTGGTGCAGGGCGAGGGAACTGTTGCGGTGTCCCTGTCAAATACGCGCCTCATTGAGCTCGGTGAGGCGGCGGATTATTTGCTTGCCTATCCTTATGGGTGCGTGGAACAGACCAGCTCTGGGTTATTGCCGTGGGTGATTCTTGGATCAGAGCAAGATGCGATTCCCCAACTCAACCTGCCCCCTGCGCGCGCTCGTAAGGCCGTGCAATTCGGGGTTCATCGTTTAATCAGCATGCAGACCCATGATGGTGGCCTTTCTTATTGGCCCGGTGGAAACAGATCTTTCCTGTGGGGAAGTGCCTACGGGGCCATCGCTCTCTCGCATGCAAAAGCGCACGGATACCCAGTGCCTCAACGGGCGATAAAGAAGTTAACCAGTTACCTGAGTCGTCAGTTGCGCCGAGTGAAAACCGATTATCACGAATATGGCCTGAACAACCTGTGTATGGCGTTATACGCGCTGGCGTTGCTCGACAAGGCGGAACCAGCGTACCATGAGAAGCTCTTTAATAATCGGCGCCACCTCACTGACGCCGACCGTGCCTTGCTGGCCCGAGCCATCCAAAAGTCCGGCGGTCAACGGGAGATGGTCCACACACTGCTAACCGGCTCCGGGCGCAAGCCGATATATGGTTGGTTCGGTTGTCCTGCAAATTCGTTGGCGTTGCAGCTTAGCGCTTGGTGCCGGCATGATCCCAACTCGCCCAAGGTCGACCGCCTGCTTGCCCAGTTGTTGGCTGGCCGAAAGAATGGCCATTGGGTCACCACACAGGGCAATGCTTGGTCGCTCATTGCACTGGCAGACTACGCCGGTCTAGTCGAAGGCGAGCCGCAGGCACTTTCCGGCACCATTGTCTGGCGAGGACAGAAACATCCTTTTGCGCTAGACGCGAAAAACCGTAGCGTGCGGATGCTGTTTAATAATGACGGGAAGGGTCCTGAGCCGGTGCTCGAGTTGCTTAACCCGGGTAACCGGCGTATTTATTCCAGTGTCCGCGTGGAGACGCGCACCCGTTTGCGGGAAACGCCGCGTCAAAACCGCGGATTCTCGATTCGTCGGAGCTATTCGCGATTGGACGAGAACGGCAAGCTCAATGAATTGAATGAATGGAAGGTTGGCGACCTTGTCTGCGTAAGCCTGCATCTTAATGTGGACAATCCCGGGCATTACGTCGCCATCGACGACCCATTGCCAGCGGTTCTCGAAGCCGTGAATCCGCGATTTCGTACGCAGCAAAATGCCGGTGAAGACCGCCGAGCCTCGGGATGGATTGTCAGTCACTCCGAGATTCGCGCCGATCGGATGCTATACTTCATTGATCATCTGCCGCCGGGTCAGCATGTCTTCCGATATTTGGCCCGCGTGCGTGCTCCCGGCAAGGCAATTGCCGCGTCAGCAAAAATTGAGGAAATGTATCATCCAGATCGGCATGGTATTTCCGCCAGTCGCGAACTCAACACCCAGCCGCTTGCGCCGTGATTTGGACTCGCATAAACGGCAAGTGGAGGCGATGTATCCGTCGATGCGCAATTGTACTCGCCGCACTGCCGATTGCGGCATGGCTTGTGCTGCAGATAGCTGTCGCAATGGTGAGTTTGCCTGAGGGCCTTTGGCAGACAAC
>PBPF01000180.1 GCA_002724615.1 Verrucomicrobiales bacterium
ACGCCACCCATTACAAGCTGTCCAACCGGTACTCCCGTGGGAATAACCTCCTCGGCACTGCGTTGCACCAACTTCCAGAAAGCGAACAAAGCCGCAAAACCCAGAAGCACATACAACACCGTGCGCGCAATGCTCCACATGAAGCTACGCTGTTGGTCCGTATCAAATTTCTCGTTCAAAGCATCCGCCGCCGTCGTGTTGAATGCCATCTCCGAAACCACCACGGAATCGCCGGAGCCAGCTACCGTCTTAAGCCCAAGTGCCTGTGTCACCAGATTGGTCAATGTTGTCATCTCGGGAATTGCGCGCGCCACCGGCTCACCATCCACCATTTGCTGGTTTACCACCACCGACGCCGTCACACGCTGAATGCCGCCCGGCAATCGCGTAAGGTTTGTTCGGGAATGACTGTTGGCAAATTGTGTCACCGACTCGTTGTTCTCAAGGATATTGCCCGCCAGCCCTGGCTGTGTGGCGTTGCCCGTACTAATGTTCAATGAGGTGCCCGGTGTGCCGCCAGCACGAGCGGATGTATTCGTCGATTTCTCACTCTTGATCGTCGTGCTGCGCTCCACTTGTCCCAGTGGTGTTAGCTTTAGGTCCTCCGTGATCATCTGGTCATGATCAATCTCCGCGTTTACCGCAACCAGTGCCTGACCCGGTCCCAGTGTCGCCTCCAGCAGGTTTTTCACCTTTTGCGACAGATATTTCTCCAAGTTCCGCTGCGCCTGCAGCCGTGTGCCACTCACGGCCGCGAACGATCCGTCATCCTCACCGCCCGCAAGTGTATTGTTAAAATTGTCCACTACCGCCACGTTATTGTACTTGAGACCCGACACCGCGTTGGCCACCAAGAATCGGATCGCGTTTACCCCTTGCTGGTTCAGCAAGCCCGCCGTAGCCAGCTTCACAAATACTGACGCCGTCGGCTTCTTCGTTGGGTCTACGATAAGCCGGTTCTCCTGCATAACCACCATCACGCGCGAACTCTCCACGCCCTCCATCTCGTTGATCGAACGTGCCAACTCGCCTTGGACAGCCCGCAGTCGGTTCACTCGCTGTGCCATGTCGGACTGTCCAAACGTTGGCTTGTCAAACAACTCATATCCAACGCCGCCACTCTTAGGAATTCCCTCTGAAGCCAGCGTCATGCGCGTTTTATGTACCAAGTCGCGCGGAACAAAAATTGACCCTCCGCCCTCCCCCACTTTGTAAGGGATGCTTTGCTCGTCCAGCGATTGGACTACCTTGCCCGCTTCCTCTGGACCGAGCCGGCCGAACAACAACGCGTAATCACCGCGGCTTGTATAAAAAACAATGAATCCCAGCGCCGTCACCAATGCCAGTCCCGACAACACAACCGTCACCCGCTGGCTAATCCCCAGCTGTTCCCAGATCGCCAGCAGCTGCTGGCCTAATGCTCGTAATGCTTCCATGCTTTTTTATTGTGTTTTTTAAATATTTAAATAGCCCATCACACCTGCATTCGCATCAGCTCCTGATAACCCTCCAGCAGCTTATTGCGGACTTCCACCATCATCTGGAAGGCCACCCCCGCTTCTTCCATGGCGATCACCGCACGATGAAGAGGAATGTCCTTGCCGCTTAAAAGGCCAGTCACCATCTCCGTCGAGTGAGCCTGCTTTGCGTTCACTTCGCCTACAAACTCCGTCAACAACTGTCCGAACGGACCCGTCGGCCCGTTCGCGCCGGCAACCGCGCCTGGGGTCTGCGCCGCGTCCACACCCGGCGCCTGCGCCTGACGCGCCTGTTCCATGGCCGTCTGCTGCTGGCGGTACATGTCCACCAGGTTCATCATCTGGGCTGGGTTGAATTGAACGGGAGTCATGGTTCAAATAAGTAATTACGACTTGCCGATGGCCAACGTTTGCAACGCCATTGTGCGTGCCGTACGTACGATCGCCAGATTCGCCTCCATCGCTCGTGAAGACGCGATCAAGTCCGCCATCTCCTCATGAATGCGAACGTTGGGATATTTCACGATCCCGTTCTCATCTGCTTCCGGATGGCCTGGCTGGTAAATTTCGCGCGGTGCCCGCCCATCCGACATGATCTGCGCCACACGCACCATTTGCGTCGGCGAACTGGGATTCACTCCCGCCTTCTCGTCTAAGTAAGTCTCAAAGCTCACCACCTGC
This sequence comes from Verrucomicrobiales bacterium, assembly GCA_002724615.1. Taxonomy (GTDB): domain Bacteria; phylum Verrucomicrobiota; class Verrucomicrobiia; order Limisphaerales; family UBA1100; genus UBA6614. Next base: position 2,160 of record PBPF01000180.1, read on the forward strand.
CGTTGGTATGGACCTCCCTCCGCCGTCCGCAGCGTGTTGGCATTGGCGATGTTCTGCGAGATCACCTCCATGCGAACCTTCTCCGCCTGCAAGGCCGAAGCCGCGCTGTCCATTCCTGGCATGATCTTGATCATCTTAAATACTCCTTAAACTTGCCCTGAGATCGCCTTGCGCAATTTGCTCAGCCGACCTGTGATCATCTGCGACTGCAATTGATGGGCGATCATGTTCTTCTGCAGATGTACCAGTTCCTCTTCCAACTGCACCGAGTTGCCATCTCGATTTTGAGCCACAGCATCCTTATCCACTGCAATACGCGGGCTTACGGCACCCACCGAACCTGCGTCACGCGTGGCAATCGCCCTCTTCAACTCGTCGGCAAACCCGGTGTTGATGTCGATGCGCTGGTAATGCGGCGTCTCTACATTGGCGAGATTACTTGCGATCGCCTCGTGCCGAAGCACCGATGCGTCCAGCATCTTCTTCACGCCCTGATAGTTCGCGCTGGCAAACAGCCCATCAATCATGCCCCGCGTGCAGCAACCTGCGTGCCACGCCAAAAACACCCTATTTTCCACAAAAAATGTCCAATCTCCAATTCTATACTCGGCAAAAAATGCCTGCCTCTACTCCGTATAACACTACGGATTTACCGCCCGCCACTTGCAAAAACCCACACTTTTTCCCTGCAAAACCAAGCCACCACCGGCGCGAATTCTTGTTGGCCCGCGACTTGCTGTACACCCATCGAGAAGTAAAACGCATGCTGGCTGGGCCCGTGTCTAGCCATCCTGAAATGAACAGGACGCGACATAACAATTGGCATTTAATCATGCCATGGCTGCTTTTGAATCTTGGCGCCATTCCCCATGGTGCCTCGGGTGGGGACTCTTCTCCTGTGCCCAGCAGCCCCGCCCCGCCGGTGCAATACACTGCCAGCGCTAATAGCATTGCACCGGCACTCTTTAATTCCTCCCACGCGGAGGACTCACAGGCCAAACCGACACCTGCCCGCCCCAAAGACATCACAGATGCTCTACTGAAGGCCGCTTGGGAAGGTCAGACCACTGCCTGCCATAAACTCGGTACGCTTTGGCATGACCATGACCCCGTGCAAGCTGCAATGTGGTATCGCGTGGCCGCCAGCCAGGGATATGCGCTCTCGCAGGCCAGCCTTGGCATCCTCTACGAGAAATACCTTGTAGCCCCCGACGCCATGACCCTTGCCGGCGAAGGTAACCTCACACTTCCCGATGGCCGGAAAATGCACCGCGACGAAACCACCTTCTTTGAACTGGAGACTATACTTCAAGCCAGACTGCGCGGCGCGCGTTCCAGCGGCCAGTTTGCGCTCGCGGAAAAAATCACACGTCAACTAGGAAACCTGCAGGACGACATGTCCGAGGCCATCTACTGGTATCAGCAAGCTGCCAGACAAGGCCACGCCGCCGCGCAATATAACCTCGGCCGCATCTATCTGCGCTTGGCGCGCGACAACCTGAAGCGGGCCATCAACATTCCTCCGCCTCAAGTCCATACCGAGGGAGCACCGGAGAAACTTTACCAGTCCACCAAGGACACCGCGGATAACCCCGACGACCAGTACCTGCTGGGTCTGCTCCATTTTCACGGGCACGGCACCGCGCGCAATCCCGCCGAAGCCGCACGCATTTGGCGTCTAGCCAAGGATTTCCCTCCAGCCGAACATGGCTTGGCTTACCTAGAAAATATAGGCAGCGGCACACCGAAAAAAACAGCTGATTCACTAAGAAAATACCGGAAATTGGCCTATTTTTATCTCAAAGCTGCCTCAGACCAACAGGTGCGAAATGCTTGGCTGGACCTGGGTCATTTGTACCTGGAACTGGCTACTGACCCCGAACGGCAAAAGGTTTTCGCGCAACAGGCACAACAAGCAAATAACGGCCAGCCAGCCCCTTTAGTGCCGGAGAAAAACCTCGATTACCAATTCGCACGGCTCTGGCTCACCAAATCAGCGCAACCTTTTAAACACCGCATCACGAATAGTCCGGAAGATCACGATGCCACCGGCATCGCTCGCCAATTTGGAGTGCCCACTCGCTGGGTAGATATGGCCAATCCCGGCGTAGATTTTCGTCGGCTGCCCAACGGCTCCAGCGTGAACATCCCCGGCTCGGCCGAGGCAATGATCACCCTCGGCCGGATGGAACTGCAGGGCGCAGGCGCGCCGGCTAACCCGCAACAGTCCGCACGCTGGTTTTTACAGGCAGCAAAGATGGGGCAACCTAGCGCTGACTTTCACCTCGCTTATCTGTATCAGACCGGCACCGGTCTTCCGCAAAACCTATTCCTCGCACACCAGCATTATCTTGCTGCAGCCCGTCGCAACCATGCGCGCGCACAGTATAATTTAGCGACACTTTACTATCAGGCCAAGCCGGTGGGCCACAGGATGCTCTTCCGCTATACTCATCCGCCGGACATTCCCTCCCTTCGCGCAGATTTGGAGAGGAACCTGCCCGGCCTCGCCTCCGTTCGCATGGAAACTCGTACGTGGGAAGGCCGACCTTTCCTCGAAGTCATCGTCCAACGTGCCAACGCGGATGCCATTCGCCATGTGTTAAAGCAGTCGGGACTCACTCCCGCAGCAGTTCCACTGGAGCGCATCCGGCTTTCGTTTGACCCCGCAAAACGTCTGGATCTTTGGGAAATCCCCGATGTACTTCAGCATGTCGACGGTAGCATGCGGCGCGACGCGATTGTCCGTTATGTGCAAGCCGAAGGTTCGGAATTACTCGAAATCATCACTCCTGCCGGGTTCATTGCCCCTTCTGTGACTGAATTAAAAAAAGCCTTTCCTGAGAAAAAACTGCGTCTTTTTGGCCATATTGAGATGCTTGGTGACCCGCTTTGGGACACATATGCCAACGCCAAAGTGCAACGCGGCGTGGGCAATAGACTGGCATACCAGTGGTGGCGCACGGCTGAAATGAATGGCCTGCCAGAAGCGCGTGACCGGCGGATGTACCTTGAGCGGCATGTTCATGGCAATGCCCGTCTGCGGGCTGACAATGCTGCGGAACGGCAACGTTTCACAACTGTCAAGCAGGACATCGCGGCGTCACCTCGCCTAACACGCGTGATCGAACATGCAGAAGCGAAAACTTGGGCGGCGGGTTACGTGGTGTCAGCCGATGGCTATATTGTCACCAGCAGTGACCTGCTCCGCGATCAACCAAAATCAATCCGCATCAAGACTGAGTCTGGTGCAGTGTTTGCCGCTCGCGTTGTGGAGTCCAACCGCACAATGAACGGGTTCGCACTTTTAAAGGTAGACGGTCACCGCTTCCATCCCCTGCCCTTCGACCCGGAAGGTCATGTGCACGAGCATGATCCTGCGTTCGTGTTGGGCTTTAAACAATTTGACAAGGCCAAGCCAGAGCCGGTGGCGTGTTCCATCCTCACGCACATCGCCATCACACAAGGCAACCAGGCAGACCCGCGTTTTCTGACATTATCTGACGCGGTGTTGGGTGACCGGCTCTATCTCCAATTCAACAAGTTCCTTAACCCGGCGGGCACGGCGAACAAGGATCCTGTTGTGTTCGACTCCAGCAACGTGCTGCATGGTCGCCACCCGGTGATCGTTCAAAGCCTTAGGGCAATCCGCGAGAAATTAATCGAGAAAAACGAAAACCTCGTCCACGCCCCGCAATTTGGCTATCTGCTAAGCCGACCGCAGTGGTACTCGGTAAACTCCGGACGATGGCATTTCACCAAGCCCGCTGGCCGCTCCACTTATCACGGCCAAGGCGAGTTTATTTACTTGGACGGCTCGGAAATTCGCACCCCACCACTAGCTGAAGGCGTGGAGGGTCGTCGCCAGATCTTGCGCCTGCTGGCACCTTCGGGCTTGGCGGATGTGGGTGGGAAAGCCCTACGTGCTGCTTTTTGGCAGGCCGGTTTTGAACGACAGTCGACGCAACCCGGCCTTCGTGGTGCGGCGTTGCTAAACGAATACGGACAGGCGATCGCGATTCATTACCCGCCGTTAACACCCGCAGAGACGCATGATTATCCCAATTTCAACACCTACGACCGGCATATGCTAAAAAGCGACGCGCTGATGAGGTTTCTTCGCACGTTTCCGGATGTGAAACTGGAGGAACGCCGACCAAGCACGCCCGAGTATGTCGTGAGTTTTGCATTGGCCAACGCTCACGGACCACATGCGCGCCTGCCCGGACTGCAAGCTTACCGGCCAGATGGCTGGCTACCGCCGAGCGCGCACTTGAATCACCACCCCCACCCACCTGCGGAGGGGGCCATGCAAAAAAACCTCGGGGGCTGCAACCTGACCCTCGAATGTGTGAAGTCACCAATGATTTCCCGCGCGCGCGCCTCACTGGTGCTCGTGCAGATAACTGAATAATTGAGGAGGTATGAGATACTTGGTAGCCATGTCTGGCGCGGCGGGGTTTGCTCTGGTCACCGGGGCCGGCCTATACACTGGCCGCGAACTGATGCCGAGCTTCCTGGGCGGCCTGTTGGCGGCGCTCGGGTTTGCCTTGCTCATGCAGTGGTGGACAGATTTAATGGTTGCAAGCTACCAGCAGTCGTTGGTGCAGCAGGCCAATCAGCCACGTGTTTCCGAGGAAGAAACTGCGGAGGATAAGCCCGCCATGACCGACTTGCCCGAGATGGAACTGGATAAAGGATGACCGACCCGGCCACAGAGTTTGAAGAACGCGAGACCCTCGCCGAACAGGACGAGGCCACACCGCGTGCGCGAACCACTGTGCCCCGCCCCAAGGCGGCGCGGACTTACATTAAGACATCCCTCACAGAAGCCACGGAGGATGATCTTCTCACAGGCTACGCGCCAATCATCAACCAGATGGTGCACCGGTTCGCGCCGCTAGTTCGAGTGGCCGTGGACGCGGACGATTTACGCAACATCGCCTGCATGGCACTGCTGCAGGCGGCACACACGTACGACCCAACGCAAGGGGTGGCTTTTGAAATCTACGCGCGAATGCGCATTCGCGGGGCGATTCTGGACGAAATCCGTAAGCAACAGCCGCTCTCACGCACGGTCTACTCGCGGCGACGCGACTTGGAGCGCACAATCGAAGAACTGCGCATAGAGCTGAAGCGGCACCCTTCGGAGGACGAGATTGCTGCCCGTCTTGGCACAAGCGTAGCACAGTACCAGCAACTTTTGGACACGCTGCGTCCGGTCATTTTCGTGCCCATACACCAGATGCTGGAGGGCGACGATGAGTTTGGGGCAACCGGCCACATGGTAGAAGACCTAAACCAAGCCGACCCTTCGCAGTTAGCTGGCCAAAAGGAACTGCAAGAGATGATCCGGGATCGAATTCTGGAACTGCCGCCACAGCATAAGAAAGTTTTAACCTTGTTTTATTATGAAGGATTGCGCATGAAAGACATTGCCGAGTTGCTCGGGGTCAGTGAATCGCGAATCTGCCAGATCAACACGGAAGCAGTGCTGTCGTTGCGCTCGTATTTACATAAAAAGGAGAAGATTTAATCAAGGGAGGTAAACCATGTTAGTGATTGTTGGATTTGTCCTGTTGTTCAGCTGCGTGCTGGTAGGCTTCGCGATGGCAGCCGGCGGTGGCCACGGTCTGGGCGAGATGCTCGGCAACATGAATTTCAAAGCAGCGCTTGGTCTAGTGCACGCCAACGAGTTCATTTCGCTGGGCGGCATGGTGTTCGGCAGCATGATCATCATGGCGCCGATCAAGGTTCTGAAAGGCGTGGTGGCGCAAGTGCTCGGCACGCTCAAAGGCGCGCCTTACAGCAAAGCGGATTATGAGGAGTTGATGAAATGCCTCTACGAACTATTCCAGCTGGGTCGCCGTGGCGGCATGATCGCGCTGGAAGAGCATGTGATGAACCCAGAGGGCAGCAGCTTGTTCTCCAAATATCCAAAGTTCCACGGGAACCACCACGCGGTGGAGTTCCTCTGCGACGCATTAGGGCCACTGGTCGACGGCCGTCTCAAGCCCGACCAGTTGCCGCCGCTGCTGGACAAGCAGTTGCACACGATGGAAGAGGAACACCATGAGCCCATCATAGTAATGCAGAACGTAGGTGACGCGCTCCCTGCGTTTGGCATCGTGGCGGCAGTCTTGGGAATTATCGTGGTGATGATGTTCCGCTTGGGCGGCGACACAACACTGGTGGGCCAGGGCATCGCGACCGCGCTGGCAGGGACGTTTTTCGGAATTTTCGGATCCTACTGCGTCATTGCGCCGGTAAAAATCTGCTGTGAATTCAACGGTCACGCCGAGATTTTGTATATGAAATGCATCCGAGAGGCGGTTCTCAGCTTCGCCAATGGACTGCCGCCGCTGGTGGCTTGTGAAGTGGGACGGCGTGTACTGACCGAGGACGTGCGCCCCACGCGACAAGATTTGGAAACGTTGCTGAAGACATCCAGCTAAACCAACACTAAACGCAATCGAGGACTAAACCATGGCAGGAGGAGGAGGAGCATGGAAAGTGGCCTACGCGGATCTTGTTACCGCGATGATGGCCTTGTTCATGACGCTGTGGATTCTAGCGCAAGATGAAACGGTGAAGGGCGATGTACAGGCGTATTTCCAGACGCGCTTTGACGCAATCACTATGGAAACGCCGGGCGTGATTCCCAATGAGTTCCTGCAACTCGTGCAATCGCGCAAGGACAACTTCGATGCATCTTCACCCATCCCACTGGAACACGTGCGGATCATCAACGAGGACCTGAAAAAGGTCTATATCGACAACCCCAATGACATCGACCTGAACACCATGACTTTGGAGATGTCGGAGGAAGGCCTGTTGATCACGATTCTGGACAACCCAGACCGACCGGTGTTTGAAGACGGCAAGGACGACCAACTGACCGAGCACGGTCGCAATGTGTTTACCACGGTGGCCCAGCTCATTGCGCGGTACAAGGACACACAAGTAGAGATTGAGGGGCATACCGCCAAGGGATTTGTCTCAACGAACGACCTCGACAAATGGGAGGTCTCTACTGCGCGCGCCCACAAGGCAATGGAGTATCTGGTAAACAAGGGTGTACACGAATCTCAAGTCACCAAGGTTGCCGGCTATGGCGACACGCGCACATTAAAGAACCGGCCGAAGACAGCGTCGCAAAATAATCGTGTGAGTATTCGTGTGCGCGCCAAGCAAGAACTGCGGGAGGAAAGCTGAGATCATGGCCAAGGAGTTTAAGCCATTCGGTGGAGAACTGGCGGAAGAAAAACCTGCGCCACAATTTGTCCGCCACGGCTCCGACTCCGTTGAAGACCCCGGCCAACCCGAAGCACCCTCCCCTGCCCCAATTGTGCCCGCCGAGACCAACGACTTGGCCAGCCAACTGCGCGCAATTTTGCAGGATCAACTGGGCGCGAATCTGGCTGAGGATACGCTGAAAAACGTGGTTCAATCAATCGAGCAAACCATCAGTTCCACTCCATCACGCTTGGCTCTGCCTGACTTGAGGCTGCAGGATACGCCTGAACCTACCACCGAAGGCGAGTCGACGCCCCGTGAAAAACCCGAAATTTCTGTGCAAAAAGAGGAAAACCGTGTCAATCGCATCCAAGTCAACTGCACCTGCGGCGAAACCATGGTGATGGACGTCCTTTATTAGTAGACCTATTCCCGTACTTTTCTGCCCATTGGCACCCCAATTGCTGTGTATTCGTGGGAGAAGTGTGCACTTCTCCTGCCGATTAACAAGTTATGGATCTGAACGTTGCAGGACTGGCATCCGGTTTTGACTGGAAGACCATGGTCGATCAGCTCGCTGACATCGAGCGCAGCCAGCAGCGTCGTCTTCGGATGGACCAGAGTTCCTATAACATGAAGAAAGGTCTTCTGGGAAGCATCGGCAATTTGCTCGAAACACTCGAAAACAAGGCGGAGGCTTTGGCCAAGGCGGACCTGTTCGATGCACGCACAGTCACGTCGTCTGAGAATCATCTTGCCGCCACGGCATCCACAGGTACGGCCAGTGGAGATTACCGTTTTAAGATTTACCAGATGGCTACTGCCGCCAAACAACAAGGAACGGCGGATATTGGTAAAAGCCTTACCACCACAAATTCGCTAGCCACCGCCGGCTTCAGTATCGCCATCACAGCTGGTACTTTTACGGTCGACGGCACGCAAATCACCATCGCCACGACCGATACTGTTGATGCCGTTGTCTCTAGGATCACCAACGATGTAGCCAATGTCACCGCCAGCTACGACAGTAACAACGACAAGATTACACTGACAAAGTCCAGCGGCACATTGGTCCTGGGTGCCTCGACCGACACCAGCAACTTTCTGCAAGCGACGCACCTATCCAACAATGGAATGAGCAGTATAACTAGCACCAATAAGCTGGGTGGTATCAATTTGCAGCACACGGCGAATGAGGCAAATTTCCAGACTTCCGGCACCGCCGCGTCCGGCAGTTTCACGATCAACGGGGTAAGTATCAGTTATACTTCCACCCAGACCATTGCCGACATTCTCTCGTCCATCAACAGCAGCAGTGCTGGCGTGTTTGCCAATTACGACGCAGTTAACGACAGGTTCACGCTTTCCAACAAAACCGACGGAGACATGGGCATCACCCTCTCGGATGTCTCGGGCAGTTTCCTGACTAACAGCGGCATCCTAGGCGGCAGTCTCACACGAGGCAAAAACCTAATTTATAAACTCAATGATGGCACCGCAGTGCTCAATCAGGGCAACAGCATTACCGAGGCCAGCACCGGAATCGCCGGCCTAACGGTGAAACCCTCGAAAGGGAGTGGTGCAAGCCAGATGAGCAGCATAGACGTGAACAACGACATCGTCACCACATCGGCCAGCCACAATTACAAGACTGGCGAGGCCATCACCGTGTTTACCCCGGGCACAATTCCGGGCGGGCTGACGGCCAATACCACGACTTACTACGTGCGCGTTACCGGCAGCAACACCTTTTCGTTACACTCCACCGAAAGCGACGCCAACAACAACACAAGCAAGGTCAACCTGACGAGTAGCGGCTCAGGCGACGTCTATTTTTTAGGTTCCTCTCCAACCGCCGCCACCGTAACCATTGCAAAAGACTCCAATAAAATCAAAACTGCGGTATCCTCTTTTGTCGATGCCTATAACCGTGTACAGGAAACCATTGGAAACCAGGTAAAGATTGATACTGCTGCCGATGGAAAGGTGACTGCAGGCCAGCTTTCAGACGAACGACTTGTGGCTGAAATTGCCGCCGGTCTCCGCCAAAAAGTTATGGGCGACGTTGACAGCAACCAAATCACCGGCACCATTCGAAGGCTTGAATCAATTGGCTACAAATCCAACGGTTACGACAACACCATTACCCTTTCAAATTCAGCCGCGCTTGACGATGCTATCCGTGAAAAAATAGGGGATTTAAAAACATTCTTCACCAAGACAGATTATGGCTATGGTGACGTGGTCGACAATTATATCGAGACGTTGATTGGTGAATCGCAGGAATCTGGATCTCTGGTGGATCGCCGTGACAACCTCACCAAGCAGGCTGATAACATAGATGACCAGATAGAACGCATGGAACGCACGGTCCAGTCCAATCGCCAAAAGATGATTGATGCTTTTGTGAACATGGAGAAGGCGCAAGCTAAGATTAATCAGCAGATGCAGTTTATCATGGCCCGTTTCGCTAATAACAACTCAGGCAATTAAAAATGAAATTCCCTTACTGCACCTCAACCCTGCCCCGTCGACTTCGACTTTACATAAAGCGCGCGCGCGACTGGATGGATGGCAACTTTCCACCTGCGCCCGCAAGTTTAGCCGCCGCGTTGCTGCTAGGCAGTGGATGCACTGCAATCAAGGAAAGTTGGGATGGCTCCGTTCGCGGACCGTTCCACGAAATTCACAATTACTACAGTGCCGACAACGACTGGCAGGACAACATTCAGGTGGTGGCGGTGATGCCGCTGGTGCCCGGGCGCGGGGACGAGTGGTCAGTGCAAGGCGTAGAGCACATGCAACCGGTACTCACTGAGGAGTTGACCCGCTGCAACCAATTCGAAGCCATCACAATCACTCCGCGCCGGTTGCGAGCACTGACGGGAATCAAGCAGGTGCGACCGCTTGCCAAGCTGCCCAACAAATTTCAAGAAATCATCCAGCACCTCGACAAGGAGAAAGGCACACGCAAGGTTGTGGATGCCATTCTCTTTTGTGAACTTTCCAGCTATCGCCCCTATCCACCCTTGGCGATGGGCTGGAAACTGCACTTGTTCGATCTCGAAACGCAGCAACTCGTCTGGGCGTTTGATGAGGTCTTCGACGTCGGCGATCCGCGGCTGGTTAACAGCCTGAGACGTCATATACGCGACTACCGGCTAACTACTCTCGATAATTTCCGGGAAATCATGATAATCGATTCTCCGCGCTCACTTGCCCGCTATTCCCTCAGCACCGCCTTGGAAACGATGAGAAAAAAAAATACTAAAGAAGTTAAAGAAACCGCCGATACTACGAGTAGTCAGTAAAGGCAGGAATACGACCTGAAAAACAGACCGCCAAAGGACTGGCACTGGGAAAGCATAAAAAGACTTGATATAAGCAAAAAAAGGTGTTTTTTAGCAGGAAACAGGCATGAAGGAAGTCAGCCTAAATTCGTCAAGCCAAGCTCAGGGGCCGCAGCGCATGTCGCAGGCTCAGGCGCAAAAGCGTGGCGAGGTGAACTTCGTGGCCCCTACCGACTCGGTGGAGGCCAACCTGTCCCGCACCCCTGATTTCAGTCAGGTGGAACAAGATACCGAGGCCCGTTTCGACATGCTCAAGGCAAAACTCCAAAAGGAAGTCCTTAAAGACTCTTATCCCCCGCTGGAGACCATCAATGCCTTGTCCAAGATGCTGGCTGTGCCCGAGAGCGAAGAACCCAAGTAGTTCTTACATAAGGGCATCTTGTCTCCGGACTTTCCCGTTTGTTGCCTCCGCGGCATGGATTTTGCTGTGAGAAATCGCCAATGAGTACGTACCGGCAAGCAAACGCCTACAAGGCGGCGGCGGTCACCACCGCCACTCCAGGCAGTCTGCTCTTGATGCTCTATGATGGAGCCATCAAGTTCATGAATATTGCCGAGCGAGGCTTTGATGAGGAGGATCCCCTCGCTTACAACCAGACCATCCACAACAACCTCATCAA
>PBPF01000181.1 GCA_002724615.1 Verrucomicrobiales bacterium
CCCATGCACGACCGTGATCGGGAAGCACCCGGCCGGCCAGCCATTGGTAGGGGAGAAATCGAGGTGAGTCCGGAACCGCCGCGTAGACGAAATCCTCGGCCAGCCCCCGTGCGTCCGCCTCGTCGAGGTAATGAAAGAGGCGCAACGCGAGAGGCAACTACAGGTGAGGCGACCGTAACGGAGGTTCGTCAGGGCGATGCTTCCACAATCGACAGACCGCATGCCACAAAGGACAAGGCCAATTCAAGCAAAGTGACAGGCACCGTGGTGACGGCGGCCTCGGTCAAGGGATATTCTGGCCTCGTGCTTGAACTGCGACTTTATGAGTATCATCCCCTGATCGCTGACAAGCCAGCTGACCTTGTCGCCAAGTTGAACCTAAAAAACTATGCGCACAAGGCAGGGAAGGAAACCAAGACCCATTTCACCATTGGAGAAAATGGCGGAAAAAAGCCTGGTATGGCCTATTATCTGACCTGCTTTGTCATCGACAGAGCGGGCAAAAGAACTCTCATGGGAGAAAAGGATGGCAAACGAGGCCTATGCAAAGTGCTCAGCGCAGGCAATCCCAACAAGGTGAATCTCATCCTTCGCGACTTGCGCAAGTGAATTGGCTTGCCGATTCCTGTTTCCAGTAAGTTTCCGGGTTTGCCTTGATTGACAAGAGCTGGGCTGGTTTTGCTTGGAACCTGAAAACACTCGTGAGTGACAATAGCTCCCTGAATCCAAAGTTGCACGAGGGCGTATACGTTTTCACGTCCGTGCCGGTGGAAACAGACACTGGCAAACTGACAGTTGTGGCAAGCATGGTTGAGGACGAGGGGTTGACCTTGGTGCTGCCAGAGGAACAAGCAATCCAAAGTGGATTCCCCATTCAGTATCGTTGCGCTTGGATCACACTGCTTCAGGAATCGGCATTAGACTCGGTTGGTTTGACGGCAGTTTTTGCGCGCGCTTTGGCCGAGCAATCGATTTCATGCAACGTTGTGGCGGGCACGTATCACGACCATTTATTCGTGCCACTGGATCGCGCCGATGCTGCGTTGCGGTGCCTGCAAGAACTGCGGCACGATGGAAACGCGTAATTGCCGCTGAATTCTTTTGCCATTGCCTGACTTGTCTCTTTGTGAGACACCCCGCGAAGGATGGCATTTATCGGGATCATAGAACCTTCAAACGCGGATGGCAGTTTAAAGAATATCTATGACCAAGCCGAACGGCGGGCGGGGCGGGTGTTTAACATCCTGAAAATCATGAGCCGCAGCCCGGCGGCATTGAAGGCCTCGATGGACATGTACCTCGCGGTGATGTTCGGCAAGTCGGATCTGTCTCGTGCACAGCGGGAGATGCTTGCGGTGGTAGTGTCGGCGGCGAACCAATGCCACTACTGAACGGAGGCCCACGGGGCGGACTTCCGGGCGGAGTCCAGCGACGCAGCAACCGCCGGCCACCTGAAGCACGACTGGCGACAAGCCAGTTTGCCGGAGGCAGATCGAATCCTATGTGCGTGGGCTGAAAAGGTGACTCTCACCCCCCATGAAGCAGGACAGTCGGACGTGGATGGATTGCGTGCGGCGGGGTTTTCCGAGGAAGCCATCAGCGACGCGGCGCAGGTGATCGGCTACTTCAATTATATCAACCGTGTGGCCGACAGCCTAGGCGTGGATTTGGAACCTGAAATGCCGCCGCGTGATTGACGCACGGGTGCGACGTCGATACTCTTTCCGCATGAAGACCATCCTTTCCCTCGGCCTGCTGACAATGCTGCTGCTGGGCTCCGGCTGCTGGTCGCTGCAGCGCGCGATGCATGAGATTCGCTGGGCCGATATCGAGCCGCCCACACCACCGGCGCAACAAGCGGATTCAACCGCCGTCGCCGCAAACTGACTCCAGCACCGCCAGCTCCTCGCGGGCCATCTCCCGGTAATCATAGCGTTGCACAAACTCGCGCCCGGCCTGTCCGCGTTCCCGGCACCGGTTCGCGTCCTTTAAGAGCGATACGATTTTGCTCGCTGCCTTTTCCCAGTCGCCCTGCGGCACATCTTCCAGGCAATTGGGAAATACCTCGCGAAACACCGGCAAATCGTACGCCACCACTGGCAGACTACAGGCGAGGTACTCGTTGACCGCCAGTCCCCAGCCCTCCTCGCTCGACAGGCTCAGGCCCACGCGCGCGCGCGCGAGCAAATCGTTCTTTTGCTTCTCGGGAATGCCGCCTGTGAACTCCACGTTATCCGCCAGCCCCGCTGCAGCAAACTCCGCTTCCACCGCCTTTCGATGCGGTCCCTCGCCGATGACCACCAGTCGCGCCTCGGGCCGTTCCTTTAACACCGCTCCCCACACGCGGGGTAGGTCAAACACGCCCTTCAATTCGTGCATGCGGCCGAGGAAAACCACGTCGTGCGTTTTCTCCTCCTCCTTTAAAACCTGAAACTGGCCCAAGTCGATGCTGGAGCCCACCACCACCGGGTCCACCGGTCGCAGGCCCAGCGACTCCTCCAGCTTTGCGTAGTCGCGTGCCACCGGCGGGCTAAGGCACAACACGCGCGCCGCTTCACGGTTCGTCCACTGTGTACTCTTGCGCTCCCCCCAGAGCAGCAGTCGGTTCAGGAAACCAGTGCGGTTGGCTTGAGCACCGAGCACATGCTGAACCTTCATCACCCATGGCACGCCCAGCCGCCGCGCCAGCACGCGCGCGCAATACGCCTCCACAACGAACGGGCACGTGGCGTATACCACGTCGGGCTTTTCTTTAAAGCGGGTCATTCGTGCCGTCATGCAGCGCCATGCGTAGGCGGGAAAGTTGCGCCACGACTGGTGCAGCCTGCCCGTGGCATCGAAGCAATTATCGCTGCTGACCAGCCCACTGCCCGGTGCCAGCGCGCGTAGTTGCTTGAACCCCACGCGAGCGGCCAGAAAATCCACCGCGTGTCCATCCTCCTGCCATGCGCGGGCGAGGTTTGCATACTCGCGCAGTACGCCGGAGATGGAGGCGGAATCGTTGAGCGTGTTATGGACCAGCAGGATGCGCATCACTTGTCGTGCTCCGCGATGAAGAGCGCGTTGGCGAACGGGAACGGCCGTCCGTATTCCGTGCCCAGCGCCTCGGCGCGCTTCACCACTGCCCAGTCGCGCGGGCCGCGCCGCAGCAGGAACCATCCGCGGTCTTGTCCCATTGCGTCCGCCTCGATCAACCGGTCGAGGTCCGGGTTGTAGCCCAGCGGCACCGTGTAGGCCAGCACGCCGCCCGGCTTCAGGAGCGCGCGGCAGGCGGCAATGGCGGCAAGGATCTTTTCGTCCGAACCGTCCTCCGCGTCATCATCAAAGCCGATGTGCTCGAAGGTGGAGATGGACAGGATGAGGTCAAACCGCTGTTCGGTGTCCCATTCCGTGATGTCGGCATTGATGATGCCTTCTGCGGTTTCAAACTTGTCCAGCACCGCGTGGCCGCGGTCGCCGTAGTGTCCCAGCACATGGCCAACCTCCAGCACGTCGCCGTCCTTCGCGCGCGCAAGAAACTGGCGCCCAATGGGAATCTCCACGCAGCGCTCGTTGCACCACGTCACATTGTAGTGTGCATAGAAATATTCGAGATTCTCATCACGAAATGGGAACCGTCGCGCGCGCAGGAAAGGCGTGACCAGCCGTGAGCACAGGATTCGCAGCGGCAACAGGAATAGTTCGCACGCACCGAAGCGCTTCACGAACCATCGCACCTTGGCGCCCGGCCCGCTGTAAAGGTGATCGGCCATCTCGCCTCCGCAACCAATCAGTCCCGGCGCGGGCGGGCAAGCAATTGTTTCCCACACCTCACTCGCGCGCCCATGCCTCCAGTTGATCGCAGGCCTGAGGTAACACTCGGTCCCAGTGCATCCCACGCGCGCGGTCAAGCGCCTCGTGACGGTGCCGCTGGTAATCATCCGGTTGTTCCAGTGCCCGGTGCAGCGCGCGGGCCAGGGAACGCGCCGATTCCGTCTCCGTCACCAGTCCAGTGCGATCGTGCCATGTTGATTCCACCAGGCCCGGCACGGGATAAACACAGGCCGGCGTGCCCATCGCGTTCGCTTCGATGACATTGAGCCCCCACCCTTCGCGCACCGAGGTGTGCACCAGGAAATGCGCCTCACGCAGTCGCCGGTTTTTTTCCTCTTCATCGATGGCACCCGTGAATTCCACGCATTCCACCAGCCCCAGTTGCTCTGCCAGGGCCCTTAACATCCCCTCCTCCGAGCCACTGCCCACGATGACCAGCCGCGTGTCGACTCCCTGCCCTCGCAGGCTGTCGACCGCCTGCAGCGCATGGTCAACCCGCTTGTTTGGCGCCAATCGACTGACCGCCACCAGCCGCAGCGGCTCCTTTAGCGGCTTCTCGTCCAAGTGCTCTAGTGCCTGCGTGTCGACGCCATACGGGATGATCGAGATTTGCCGGACGCCGTGCTTTTTGAGCTGGTCACGCGTGAAACTGCTTGCCGTCCAGAAGTGCGTGCGGCGGTATGCCCAGTGTGTCCATCGTTCCTGCCAACGCCCGAAAGTGCTGACTGGCCACGGGTAAAAACTGTCCCAGATTGGCCCGAGCACCTCGTGGATATACGCCACGCACCGCGTCCGCCCCCACCAAGGCGCATACCAAGGCAGCCCGTGGTGTTGGTCGATGATCAGGTCAAACTTCTCCTGCTTGCGCACCCAACGCCGCGCCGCCCGCCAGCTGGTGAACTTTCCTCCGCCTCGCGCAACCTGTAGCCCGTCGATTTCCTCCTCCTCCGGCGCCCCATCGAAGGCATTCGCGAACCAGGCCACCTCATGCCCCCGCTCCATCAACCCGCGCAGGTAAGCCTCAGTCACGCGCTCCGCCCCGCCCGCTAGCGGGTTTTTCGGGTCACGCCAGTTGAGCATCAAGAACCGCACCCACCGACAAACTGCCCCTCAACCCAACCCAACGCAAGATTCGATGCCCTCTTTAGCGCAGGTTTCCGACTCGCATCCCTCAAGGCTTGCCAACGGCTTCCAGCCGGTCTAGTCACACCCATGCGCGGTATTAAAATCCTCATCGCCATTGCCTGTGCAACTCCCGCCCTGGCTCAGGTCAAACCACCGCCACCCAAGTTCGCCAAGTCGTGGAAGCTCGCTCCTTTTTACACCAAACACGTTGCCGTGGAGGGGTTTCCCATTGTGGCTTCAAAAAAGGTCTCGGACTACGCGTTGCTGGAGGCGGCTTATCTGGTTCGCAAAATGATTGGCGGGCGGAAGGATCTTTTGCGGGCTTTGGTGA
>PBPF01000182.1 GCA_002724615.1 Verrucomicrobiales bacterium
CCGCTGCTCGGGCTGGTGGGCACGGTCTATGGCATGATTGAGGCATTCCGTGATCTCGCCACGCTGCCCAAGGGTATGAACAAGTCCGACGTTCTGGCTGGCGGCATTTATGTCGCCTTGGTCACCACCGCTGCGGGTTTGACGATTGCCATCCCATTTCTCGGCATCTACCACTTTTTAAACAACAAGGTGGATCAGTTGATTGAGGGCATTGGCTTGGCGGCATCGGATTTTCTGGATGGGGATGATGACGATGCGCAATCCGCTGACGCCGCTACCGCGAATGACTCTGACGACGAGGAAGCCTCGGGCGAACCGGCACTGGCATCATGAAAATCCGGCCTTCACAAGAGAGTGAGGCGAAGATGGAGATCACTCCGTTGATCGACATTCTTTTCACGCTCATCATTTTCTTCCTGGCAACTGCCACCTTTCGCGAACAGGAGTATGAGGACATGGACCTGCCCGACAAGGCAAAGACCCAATCCACCGACATGCCCAAGTTCATCGTTATCAACGTAAGAGAGGACGGCCAATTAACCATGGCTGGCGATTCCGTGAAGATGGCGCAACTGGAGGCGCATTTGCGCCGCGAACGCGAGACCGACTCTAGCGCCAAGGTGCAGGTTCGTAGCCATGGCGAGGCCGCCTTCAAACATGCTGCTGTGGTGCTGGCCAAATGCAAGAGCGCGGGGTTTTTAAAGGCGACCATCGCGTACGATGCCTTGGAATAAGCAAGCTAGCCTGTTAGTGCAAAAACACATAAGCCGTAAAGATTGTGAAGGATGCCACTGAAATCCCCGCGAATGGTGAAGGCGTCCCCCCTGAGCATTGCAAGTGGTGGGCGGCGGGTGGCGGCGTTATTTTGGTAGTGCTGTTGATCTGGGCCTTCGCGGGCGGCAAGGAGGAAACCGAGACGGTTTACACCGACGGTGTGGGCGTGGAGCAAGCTGCCAAGGACGCCAAACTCTTTAACGTAGTTTGGGATGAGCCCATCCCCGTTTACCCACAAGCCCACGGCGTGGAGGATGTCTATGACCCAACCATCTCCGCCGATGGCCTTACGATGATCCTCGTGAAAGGCCTGCCTAAGGAGCATCCCGTCGGCGAGGGCACAGGCGCGGACCTGTATACAGCCTTCCTTAAAGATGGCGTCTGGAGCAAACCGTTGCCGCTGAGTTCTATAAACACGAAAGATAATGAACTCGGTCCGGCATTGAGTTCTGATGGAACAAAGTTGTTTTTCTACTCCGACCGGCAGGGTGGTCAGGGAGGCCACGATATCTGGGTTGCCTTGAGGCAGGACGACGGCAACTGGGGCGAACCTGTGAACCTTGGGCCGTCGGTAAACACGCGCTATGACGAGCTCGATCCCGCAGTTCAGTCTTCCAACACGGCCAATCCCGGCGAGCCACCCAGGTACCAGCTGGATCGGCTGTATTTCGCCTCCAGTCGACCTCGCGGCGATCCACCACCGGAGGATCGCTGGAGTGGCGGAACCGCGCGCGCACCGGCCGACCCGCGCAGTGACTTCGACCTCTTCACGGCTGAGATCACCGCAGCCGATGAGGATACCCCGGTTGATGTCGCTTTTGGTGATGCCTGGCGGCTGGCGTCCCTGAACACAAGTCACGAGGACGCACAGCCTGCCGTCACGCTGCGTGGCGACTTTCTCTATTTCGCCTCCAATCGTCGAGGAGGTCAGGGCGGTTTTGATGTCTATCGCAGTCGCATTGTGGATGGCGAATTTCGCGAACCGGAAAATCTGAATCTGCCAGTCAATACCTCCGCTCTGGAGACAGATCCCGCGTTGGCTATGGAAGGGCACCGACTCTTCTTTAGTTCTGATCGCTCTAGTGACACTGGCGTTCATCAGCTGTACTATAGTACTTGGCGAGAGGTGTACCCCGCCGAGGTTTCCATCGTGCCTGACACGCCAGCAACCCCTCCTCCTGGCTTTTACAGCTTCCTCAACAACTACAAGTGGTGGATCTTGCTGCTGCTGCTCACACTCATGGCATTGCTGTGGTTGCTGCGCAACTTCCTCAGCGAAGCCCAGCAACGCAACCTCTCCATCATGCAGAAATGCCTGCTCGCTTCCACCGCTGTGCACGTGCTGCTGGCGTTTCTGCTCAGCCTCTGGATGATTACCGAGGCCATCTACAAGGAGGTTCAGGAACAATATGTCGAGATCAGCTTGGATGACGGTACGCTTGCTGCGCAAAAGGAGGAGGAAGCTCTTCGTAAGCCTGTGCAGGCCAACCTCGTCAAGGCCAGTGCTGCCATGCCTACCCCGCAACAGCAAAACGAGAGACCTGCTGCGCAGGCGAATCCTGTTCAGCCACAGCAGGACGTTCAGCCCGAGGCTGTGCAGCCGGACGTCTCCGCCATCGAACCACCGGAATTGACCCTTCCCGAGCAATTACCGCAGGACGCCCAACTACCCAAGCTGCCCAATCAGATTCCCGACCCGGCAGCGCCCCAGATGCGGCAGCCCGATCTTGAAACTGCTATGGCTCGGCCGGTCGAGAACCAACAGCTTGAATCCGTACAGCACGAGGTTCAGGTGCGGCCCGCCAAGTCTTCCCAAGCCGTCACCCAACCAAAGGCCAACCCCGTCCAGCCTCCAACGCCCGCGCCCGCTAACGCCGCCTCTTCCGCTACGGCCAGCCAGTTGGCCAAGACCGAGGTTGATCCCACTCAACTGCCGCCCGCCGAGGCTGTGTTGCCTCAGATGGAACAGCCCGTCAACGAACCAATTCAGCTTGAGACCGCCGAGACATCTCCCGAGTTCAAAGCAAAGCCCGATGCTGCGTCCAGAACCGCCCAGGTTGATCCTGCGCAATCCCGTCCGAACGCCGCCAAACCAGTCACCCCTGACAACAGCACCCCCGCGCCCACTCCGATTCAAGCTCCCTTCGCTGCCGCCAAAACGCAGCCGACCGACAATCCCGATCAAGCCCGGACTCTTGAAGCTGCCAAGCCTGAAGTCCCTGCTGCTCAAGCCAATACGCCGGTTGATGATTTTAACCTCGAGACCGCCCGGAGTAGTGCCGCCACTCAAGCCCAGAAAGCTAAGGCCTCGAGCCAAGCGAATATCCAGCCTATCAATGTCACCGCAACTGCGGATAAACCTATCCCTGCTGAATCCCAACCCATCAGTGTACAGCAAGCCCCCGCCACCACAGCTGCCGCCAAGTCACAGCCCACCCAGACTGCCGCCAAGCCCGCTACCTTGGATAAGGCCCGGTCTACCGAACTGTCTCCCGAAAATCAGTCGCTGCGTGCCCAGAATTTCAACCTTGAGCAATCCGACAAAACCGCCGAGACCACCTCCCGCCCCGCCAAGGCCGCAAGCGAACAGGCCGTGAAACAGGCCGCCGCCGCCAAACCTGCCGCACCGCAAACCGCCAAAATTAGCGATACAGCAATTGAACCGACCGAGGCCACCACCACAGCCAAAAAGTCGCAAGTCGAGGCCACCATCGAGCCGGGCCGCGAACTTGAGACCGCCAAGACCGAGGCCGCCCTGCAGCCGTTGGCCTTGGCTGATCCCGAATCAGTTCCACTCGAAGGAAGCGAGAAGATCATCGTGGACAATAGCCAGAAAGCCGCCGTGTCTAGCGAGCAATCCATCCCTCAAACCGCCGCCGCGCAGGACGCCGCCGCTCCGATGACAACCACCCAAACCATTGAGGCCATTGCCGCCGCAAAGGAGCGATCCGCCGTTGCCAAGAGCCAGCTTTCCAAGACCACTGACGAGGTCGCTAAGATTAAAGCTGCCCAAGCGGCCATTAACCTTCCGCGAACCGAGGACTTTGACCCAGAGCAAGTCCCCTTGGAACAGGCCGACACTGCCGTCGAAGCCAAGGCCGCAGTTGCCAAGGCTAAAAGTCAGCAGGCGGTCAAGCCCACCCCCTCCAAAACCGATAGTACTGCGCCTACCCCGGCGCAGGTCGATTCGCAAATCGCCACCCGTCGCGATCTCAATACCTTGATGACCACCAACACTCCACCCGTTGCCAATGTCGGCAACAATCCCGCCAACCTCAATGCCAGTCGTGCCAATCCGTCCCTGCCTAACATTGCCGCGTTGCTCGCGGTGGATATCGATCTCGAGACCGATGAGAACACGCCCGAGACGGGCGCGCGCCCCGAGAAAGTTTCAGCAGATACCCGCCTAACTGCCCGCAACGCCCAGCCCAGTCGCTCTGAGCCGATCATTAACGGTCAAACCCCTGTCGAGACCGCTCCTGCCGCAAACAAGACCGTCGCCCAGCCAAATGCACCTTCCGCCTCACGGGCTGCCGAAACAGAGTTGAAGACCGCTCGCGCGGCCTCCAACCTGATACAACTGGAGATTTCAAACCCCGGCAATATCATTCTGGAGACCGATAATTCTCAAGCTACTCAAGGTATCAGCCTCTCTCCCGCACCGCGCGATCAGGCGGTGAACCCTGCAGCGCAGGCCAATGTTCCCGTGCCGCAGGATGCCACGCTGCCCGCCCCTTCCATCGCGGACAACCCTGCGTCCGTCAAGCCAGGCATCAGCCACAAGCCTAGTGTGATCGATTCCCCCACTACCGCTGTTCGGGACTTCAATCGGTTCGAGGCCACCAATCAGCCCGTCGAGCCCATTGAGCTGCCCGACATCGATTTCGTGCCCGGTGGCAACCGTATTGTTGCCGGCGAAAAAGGAGAGACGCTCAAACCCGTTTCCAGCCAAACCGGAGCCAACAAGCAGCCTGCCAATCAGGTTCGCTTTGGCACTCCTATGGAGACCAAGGCGGAGATTGAGGACACTCCCCAACTTGTAGGAGAAATCGAGATGCCCGAGGCCAACGCCCAGCCTGCCGTTGGTGTCACCGTTCGTCCTTTCGAGTTGGCCACAGATAGCGCCGCCCGATTGCAACTGCCCGACATCAATATTCTTGACCGCGCACCTCGCCTCGAGTCTCCCATGAAGATCGACGATCCCTTTGTCGCCCGGCATGATCCCAAACAGCGCTTGGAAATCATCGATCGCCTTGGTGGCAGCAAGGAGACGGAGGCCGCCATTCTACGTTCCCTCGACTGGTTTACTGCCAACCAGAAGCCCGACGGTCATTGGGATGGCCCGACGGGCACCGGCAGGGACCGGTTTACTGGCAACCAACGTGCAGATCATGATCTCGCCGCCACCGGTATGGCCATGCTTGCCTATATGGGCTGGGGCGCCAAGCACACCGAGCCCGGCCCTTACCAAAAGCCACTCGCCAAGGCCGTCTTTTGGATGGCCCGTCGCGTTGATGAAAGCGGCGACATGCGCCCTTTCAAGGGTGCCAATTATATGTACGACCAAGGCATCGCCGCCATCGCTATGACGGAGGCTTACAGTCTTACCAAGGATCCACGTCTCCGCCCACACGTTGAGCGCATTGTTGACTTTATCGTGCGTGCCCAAAGCCCCATCCGCCGCATCGGCAACAGGACCTACGGCGGCGGATGGCGCTACCGCCCCAATGGCGAGCAAGGCTACAGTGATCGCGGCGACATGTCCGTTACCGGTTGGCAGATCATGGCTTTAAAGAGTGCCCGACTCGGTGGCATTGATGTTCCCGAAGAGGTGTTCGACAAGGCCAAGATTTTTATGGACTCCATCGCCACCGGCAAAAGCAAGGGTGCCTACGGCTACACCACCACCAAGGACGTCAAGCCGGCTATGATCGCTGAAGCCATGTTTTGCCAGCAGCTTGTCGGACTGCCTCCCAGCCATCCTCGTATGCAGGAATCTGCCAAGCTGCTCCTGCGCAACATGCCCCGTACCAATAAGTTCAATTATTATTACTGGTATTATGCCTGCCTTGCCTTGCACCAGCACCAAGGCCCGTCTTGGAAGGCGTGGAATCAACGCATGCGCCCCATTTTCCTCAAGGAACAAATCCATCGTCCCAGCGATCGCAAGGTCCACGGCAGCTGGAACCCCAAGGGCGAATGGGCAGGTGGCTCCGGTCGCTGCATCATCACCGCCATGGCTACTCTCAGCCTTGAGGTTTATTATCGTTATTTGCCCCTCTACACCCCCACTTGGACTGAGGATAACGAATAACATTGCGCCCCTGCGTTCGCCGCCCAATCATTCCTGAAACCTGACTGGAAAGATGAAACATACCATTCTGCTGTTTTCCCTGTGCTCCACGATGCTTGTTGCCGAGGACGGTTTTAAGCCGCTGTTCAACGGCAAGAACCTCGATGGTTGGCGAAATATCAATTGTGCGCCGAACACGTGGTCGGTGAAGGATGGGATGATTCATTGTACGGGCAAGCCGATTGGCGAATTGCGGACGTTGCGAATGTATGAGAATTTTATCATGGAAATCGAATGGCGGCATCTCAAGCCGCGAGGCAACGCCGGTATCTTCGTCTGGGC
>PBPF01000183.1 GCA_002724615.1 Verrucomicrobiales bacterium
TCCAAATCGAAAGTTATGACAGTCAAACGAGCCAAATCCGGTCATTTTGAATAAGTTTGGTTCGACCATCGAAGTTGCCGTTTTCATCATGTCCCGGTTCTCTAAAGGAGAGTTCAGCATCCATGAGCAAGGGGAGAAAAGGCAAGGGATCCAAGAAACGCGCCAAGCTGCGACCTGACAAGGCGCCGGACAATCCCGACGAGGAGAAGCTTCCTGCCGAGCCGGAACCAGAGTCTTCGCACGTGGCCGAGTCAAGGAAGGTTCCCGAGAAGGAACCCACCGTCGCTAGCACTGCCCCCGCCCTGTCCTTCTTCGAGAAACCAGACTGGCTGGCGTTCGCGGCGGCCTCGTTGGTTACTTTTTTAGTGTATTTCTTTACCCTCGCCCCAAATGTCACACTGGAGGACGCGGGCGAACTGGCCACCGCCTCAATGTATGCGGGTGTGCCGCATGCACCGGGTTATCCATTGTGGACGGTGTACTCGTGGCTATTCACCGTGCTGTTGCCGGTGGGCACGATTGCGTGGCGGGTAATGGTGTCCTCAGCGGTGGCGGCAGCGCTGACGTGCGGGTTGGTAGCACTGATGGCCAGTCGTGGCGGTCGTTTGATGCTAGCCAACATGGACTGGTCGGCGGAACTGGAGGCGAAGTGGCAAAGGGCAATCAGCGCGGTAGCGGGATTTGCGGGCGGCGCCATCTTCGGCTTCACGGGGTTCATGTGGAGCCAAGCAGTAATCGTGGAAGTGTACACGCTCAGCACGCTCACGTTCGCCGGTGTATTCGCATGTTTAATGCGTTGGTGGTATGTACCGGAAAAGCGGTGGCCGCTGTACTTTGCCTATTTCCTCTTCGGCCTATGCCTAGCAAACCACCAGACATTGCTGTTGGCAGCTGTGGGACTTGAGCTGTTGATTTTCCTCCGTCAACGCGAGGTGGGTCGCGATTTCTTCCTCTGCAACAGCTTCATCTATTTGGCCGGCCTTATCTATATGGCCTCCGGTGGCGCAATGGAGACCCCCCAAGAGGTGCTTCAATCCACACGAGTGGGTTCAGCAGGCAAGATTCTGCTTTTTTCGGTATACAATCTTGTTGGTATTGGGAGCGTGCTACTAACCATCTGGCACACGTTCCCGCCTGCGGAAGGCCAACCGCGCTGGCGAGGAGCAGGGTTCATGGGTAGCGCGTTCGTACTGGCTTTCACGCTACTGGCATTTGTGTGGGTGGTGTCAATGAGCCGTGTGGAACTAAAGTTCTTCCTCAACCCGGAACTGTTCAACACGGTGGCGGCCAGTGGAAAATTTGTATGGAATCTGGACGTAGCGTTGAATCTCGCGTTCAGCACCACCGAGCGCATCCTGTTCCTGTTCTGCATTTTAGTTACCATAGGTGCGGTGGCTGCATTGGTGTGGATGGCTGTCCGCAGTGACAACAATTCCACACGCGCGATGCTGGCGGGGGGGTACCTGCTGGTATTTCTGGTGATGGGTTTGATGTGGAGCAACAAACTGATAAGTGCTCGACATCAGGTCCCAAGCGCCGCGCAACTTGCAACCACCAAGACAATGGCGCTTCAGGCGCAAGCCAACCCGAATTTTGCCCGCGACACCACCGCACTAATCCAGAAACAGGCAGAAGAATTCCTTAACAAGGCCGGCAAACAAGTGGCCACAGCCAACAGCTTGTCCTACTGGTTCGTCCTATTAAATATCCCCTTCCTTGGCGGCGTGCTGGTGCACTCATGGAAGCGCAGCGGAGGACGCGGGGCGATATTCTCCGAATGGCGACTCCTGGCCGGCACGCGATTAGCGGCGCTGGCGGGAGTTTCATGCTACTTGTTCATGCCGCTAACCTCGCTGACTAACCCACCGATGAACTGGGCTTATCCGCGCACGGCCGACAACCTGAAATATGCTATCGTACGCGGCCAGTACGATAACCCCTCCAAGGAGGCCGCGGACAGTTTCTCAAAGTTTCTTTGGGACTGGGATGAAAACCGCATTCCTGATGGCGGGCAGATCGGGGTGTTCATTGATGAAACCATTCAGGAGTTCAACCCGGCATTCCTGTTGTTGGCCTTGTTGCCATTCGTTTTCCTGCGGCGCATGCGTTCGCTGGAGTGGCGCTGGCTGGCGGGGATGGGCATCGTGTTTACTAGCATGACAGTGCTCATGATTGCGTTCCGGAACATCAGTGGAGGAGAAAGCGCGCGCCACCTGAACAAAGTATTCTTCGAGGCACCGCACATGTTCATCGGCCTTGGACTTGGCTTGGGCCTTGCGCTAGCGCTGGGTGCCGTGGCGACCCAATGGGACCGCTGGCGACCAATTCTGTTAAAGTCTGCGTGCGCACTGTTGGCTCTGGAAATTCTATGGTGGCCCCCTACACAGACGGCCATCAGTGCCACACCAGCCTCGCTGCTGTTCGCATTCACACAATACGATGCCGCCATTCTACAGGCGGCGGCAGTGGTGGGCGTGGTGTTATTTGGGATGGCGCTTGCATTAATTGCGACAAGGCACAGGGCACTGACTGTTTTCCTCGCCATCTGCGCGCTGTTACCCCTGCGGCACGGCCTCGCCAACTGGTGGGATAACGAGTTGCGCGGCCACCAATTTGGTTACTGGTACGGGCACGACATGTTCGAGCCACCATTCGAGAGCGCAGATGGCAAACCGCTTTACCCGCCGATGGAAACGGGCGCGGTACTTTATGGAGGCACGGACGCAGGGCGATTCAACCCCACCTATTTCATCTTTTGCGAAAGCCAGGCCGACCCCGCATATCGCACCGACCCGGATTTCGACCGGCGGGATGTGTATATCATCACCCAAAACGCAGCCGTGGAGGGCCAGTACATGCAGTACATCCGAGCCCACTATTGCCGAAGCCGCCAAGCGGATGCACCGCTGATCTATTCCGCGCTCGTTCCGCGCAAACTGGATCCTGAGTACGAGAAGAAAGTGATCGGCCCCACCGAGAAATTCCTGGATGAATCCCAACGACTGCAGGGGGATATCATGCAAAGCCAACGGGCAGTCGGCTCTCAAATTGGCACCAAACTCAAGCAACTCGGGCAACAATTCCCGAGGGATGTTTCCGACCAGAACCTGAAACGAGTGATGCAAGGCATCATCGACAACCTAGGTGATCAGCCCGAGGAGCAGGCCAATATCAGGAAGCTCTGGGATACATTCCAAAAAATCTCAGTGCAACTGGAACTGGTGAACTCGAACAGCGTCGCGCTCATCCAGCAACAGCAGGCGCTAAAGTCTGCGCACACCCTGCTGGGTTCCACCTCGGCAGCCAACCGCAACCTTGCGCCGTTAGACGACTGGCTAACTCTAAAGGGTCGCGAGGTGGAGAAACAACGCCGTGCGGGGAACGCTTATTTTAAGCCCGAAGATTTCAAAGACATTTCCGCTTTGGCCACCGTGATTGATGCTGGCAAGAACCCTGTCTCTGCTTATTTGCGCGACCAACTCAAGCCCGCAACCCGTGAGCTGCTTTCGCAAGATTCCACGACACTGCCCAGTCAACTGGCCGGTGAATTAAACCAGATCCTTGAGACCGAGTGGACTCGGCAGATGGATCATTACCGGATGCTTCGCGAATTGGCACGGCGCGAACTGGAGTTGCTGAACGAAAAACTAGCCACCCAAATTAATCAAATCAGTGCCAACCCACAAACCGCCTTGGCTCTACAAATGGCACTTCTGGAGATTCAAACACGCGAGGAACAGATTGCCCGCCTGCTCACCTTCGCCCGCCATGGGGAAACCGCTGATAAACTCCGGAACCGAATCCAGCAACACGAGAAGAACCTTGCCGGTCAATACACCATTGCCAAGGCAGCTCTTGGCAGCTCGCACGCACAGTTGACCGGGATCATCACTGAGCGCAGCCGATTGATCGAGACCACAGCCACCCCCATTCTTTTCAAGGCCGATCGCTTTGCGGACGTCAACCTGTCTTCGCACACCCGCAAACTGCTGCGCCAGAACCCCTACACCGAGGCGCGCATTTGCCTGAACCGTCGACTGCTGGAAGACGCCTTCCCCGGCCTCATCCGCCGCGCTTCACAGGGTGTTTATCCCGAGTTGGAAATCACCCTGCCAAACCACGAGGAGCACGCCGCTGCCATCCAGCGAGCCATCCAGAATCCTGCTCTCGCCCAAGCCGACCGCATCTGGGCCGCTAACGCCGAGGTCACCAACCTCATTTTCAATCAGAACCCCAACCGAGCTTTTTACGTTGAAGAAAGCGTGCCACTCCCCTGGATGAACCCGTACCTCGTCCCATACGGAATCATCATGAAGCTGGAGTCATACAACGAAGTCTCCACATTTCGAGCCCTGCCCGAGAACAATGGAACTGGCTTCAAAAAGGGTGACTCACTTGAACTGGTTCTCCCCGATGACTGGCAGCTGCGTGCTCCCAACCGGCCAGCAAAGCTGGAAGTCATCGACGCAGACACGAACGGCAGCATCATTGCCATCGGAGTCAAGGACCACGGTGATTATACGAAGCTCCCCCCACAGCCAGCCACTGTCGTCAACAGTCGTGGAAATACCGCCCAGGTCAATTTTCAATATGAACGCAAACCGCGCTGGCCCGACACCATTCCGACGGAAACCCTTCAGCGCGACCGCGAGTTTTGGACGCAATACGCCGACCGGCTAATCGGCAGCGACATCGTCCAGCCGGACACCAGCATCCCGGAAATCTGCCAATGGATCCGACGTGTTTACATCCGCCGCAACCACGCCGGCCACGACGCCCGCCAGCGACGCTTCCTGCGCGACTACGTGGCCCAGCGCAATTTTGCCACCCTCCGCCTCAGTGTCGCCCGTGTCTATCTCTGGCGCGCTGGCCAACTCGACCGCAGGCTCCAGCCACTCGTCCCCGGCTCTCCCGAACATCAGGAAATCTCTAGTCAAAAACAGAAGCTCATCAGTGCTGCCGACTTCGCCATGCGCCAAGCCTTTGCTTTTGGCGCAGTTCATCCCGTTTCCTCCGCCAACCTCCTCGAATTCCTCCTGAATCACGAGCGCATCAATGATGCCCGAGAAGTCACCCTCATCGCCTACCGGATGGATCCTGCTGAAAACAATCTCAGCCACCTGCAGAAACTCCTGACCCTATCCGCATTCCGCCTCTTTACCGATAGCAAACCTGATGAAGCCGACCAAATTGTCGAGATAATCCACGAGACCGACCCCAACCACTTAGCCAAGAATCCAGGCCTGCAGAATTCTCAGCGCATGCACCGAAACCTGATCAACATGCAGTATGAAACCGTGGCCACCTTCCTCACCAACGCACGCCAAAAAAACCAACTCGACATCCGGACTTTAGGAATTTTTACCGGCATCCTCCGCTCCCATCTCATCACAGCCCACAAGGAGAACAATGCGCAGAAAATCACGGCTCTTCGCAAAATGTATGACACCGTTGCCCCCGGATACGTGGACAAGGACCCCAAGCTCACAGCCGTCCGCGCGATGTCCGACTTGCCGCATCTCGAAAAAAAGCACAAACAATTCCCCAACGACCTTACCAACAACATCAATCTACTTCTTACCTACCACGAATTGAAACGCACCAATGACAGTCAACGCATGGCTGACCGCCTCACAGCATTGCCCAAGGAGGAATCTTCAGACCTCGCTCTTAAGGCCGCGATCCGTGTCTACAACGAGACCACCAACCTACCCAGCAAAGAACTGGCCACCATGAAACTAATTGAAGACTGGGAGCCCGCGCCTGCCTACTGGCTCGATCTCGGGATTGTACGCAATCGATTAAAGAAAACAAATGAATCCATCTCCGCACTCAAGCAAGCGTGGGAGCTTTCCCCCGCAAGGCCCACGAAAGACAAACCCGACATCAGAAGAATCATTCGTGAGGCAAAAATCCTCGACAACCTCCGACAACTGCCTGACTTCAAGGCCATTGTTGAGGCTAACGCAACCAAGTCGGAAGGTAATGAAACTACCCCTCCCTAACCGGAGCCTGCAGTTCGTAGTTTAGGCAGGCAAGTGTGTAGACGGCGGCGGTTTCACTGCGAAGGACAACCCGTCCGAGAGTGATCGGAAGATTGCCGGCAGAAAGGATTTCGTTGGACTCAGCCGGCGTGAAATCCCCCTCGGGACCGATCCAAATGCACAGACTTTCGGGTGACCCGCCATGTTCAGCGGCGTACTCCTCCACGCATTCACGGGGGTGGCGGGTGTTCCCTTGCAGGGAGGCAATAAGGGCAAGGTCGTGTGTTTCGTTGCGACTAATCTGGGCGCGGGGGGTAATGGGAGCCTCAATCTCAGGCAACCACGGACAACCGCATTGCTTGATGGAATCGATGGCGATGCTGCGCCATTTTTCAACCTTCGCCTGCGCGTCATCGGAGCCTACCTGCACCACGCTCCGCTCAGCAGCCAACGGCACAATGCGGTGCACGCATAACTCGGTGGCTTTCTGTACGATGAAGTCCATCGACTTACCCTTGGTCATCGCCTGTAAAAGCGTGATTCGGTATGGCAATGGCTCATGGCGGTTGCGCTGCTTTACGGCGAGCCGGACAGCCTTTTTATCCGTGTCAGTCACCTCGCACAGGCACTCGCCTCCCGCGCCGTCCATCACTGCCACGCGCTCACCCGCGCGCAAACGCAGGACGTTCACGGCATGGTGACTCTCGCGCTCACTCAGGGTCAGCTCAGGCTGCGCGGCTTCGGCGGGCGGCAGATAGAAGCGGTGCATCAGCCGAAGAGATTACGCGCCTTTTCGAAGAAGCCCTTGCTCTGCGGGTTCACATCATCGCCACAGGAATCGGCGAAAGACTGCAGCTTGTCACGCTGTTCGCGGTTCAGCTTATTGGGAACCTCGACGATCACTTTTACATTCAAGTCTCCGGTTCCGTAGCCCTGCAGGCTTTTCACTCCACGCCCCTTTAGCCGAAAGGTCGTGCCCGATTGCGTGCCGTCGGGAATCTTGATGCTGGCTGTGCCACTCATTGTCGGCACCTTCAACTCGCCGCCAAGCGCAGCGGTTACAAATGGAATGGGAACCTCAGCA
>PBPF01000184.1 GCA_002724615.1 Verrucomicrobiales bacterium
AAGGGGGCCTTGTGGAACGTTCGTGACCGCAAGAAAGTCGGGATCCTCGCCGATGGAGCGAGGATTGACCAGCCACGGTTCACCAAGGACGCCAGCTTGCTGTTTCTGTCTCTCCGAGACAAGGGCGGCAGCATCCAGGGGTTCAGCACCAAGGACGCCAAGGCGGCAACCACACTGATCCCGATCAAGGAGCGGGTCGGTCGTGCTTTCTTCGTGGCCGAACCCCTCCCGAAAACTCTCAGGATTGTGGCTGACCAGCCCGGAACGAATCACATCAACATCTGGGATGCGGTTTCCGGCAAGGTCATCGGTAAAGAGTTGGCCTTCAGCAAAGCGCCGCTTGCGCGTTACGTGGTCACCGGCGACGAGAAGCACGTCATCTCGGCATTCCAGAACAAGTCGATTGCCATCTGGAAGCTCGAAGACGCCTCGCTGGTCTTCAAGGGAAATGTGGCCGGTCCCAGGATCTCGCTCAACGAGGACGGGCGATGGATTGGCCTGCGGTCAACAACGGCCAAAAAGTCATTCGACTGGATCGACCTTGCGGCCGAGAAACCGAGCCCGAAATCGCTTGAGACCGAGTTTTTCGTCGATCAGTGTTTTTTCCGCGACGGCGCCTCCGAAGCCGCCCTCTTCGGCAAGATCGAGAAAGACCTGCATTGTGCAGTCGTCGACCTCACCACCGCTAAGATCACGGCCAAGTTCTCTCTCAAGGACTATGGCGGCGAATCGATGGGCATCAATTTTGCCAGGAAAAACCGTGACGGCTACAACAGCGTCGGATCGTGGCTGGCGATCATCTACAAGCCCGGAGGCACTGAAATCGAGTGCCGAGACCTGTCCACGGGGAAATCGGTCTCGACATTTGATTTCAGCGCCAACCCGATCGATTTCTTTCGGTTGGCCTCCGACGGTCTTCGAATGGTCACCCGTCACGAGGACTTTTCGGTTCGCGTCTGGGACATCATCGATGCGTTGCCGCTGATCGATCCAATCCCACACACCCTGTCGCCACAATTGGTTGTGAGCCGCGACGGCGAACGCCTGTTCACGGTGACAGTCGACGACATGAAGGTCAACGTCTGGAGTTCGCGTACCGGGAAGGCGATCCAGGAGGGACACGCTTTCTCGCAGTCCTTCGTCAGTAACCTCGCATCGCTGACGGACCGGGGATCGATGATTCAACTCAACACCACCAGGTTCGACAGCGGGTCTGGCGTGAGCCTGCTCTTCGGCCAGGCTCGAGCCTGGCAACTTGTGCCCAAGCAACGGGCTTACCCGACGCTGGAATTTCCGGGTGGAGTCCGCAGTGTGGACTTCAGCCCGGACGGCAGGCTGTTCGCCGCACAGAATGCCCGCGGGCTCGCATCGGTGGCGAAGATCTGGGATGCCGAGACACTGGCCGAAGTCCGGGCCTTCAAGCTGCCACTGCCAGGAACAATCAGTCGTTTCTCTCCGGACAGTGCGGTCGTGGCCGTTGGATGCCAAGACGGCAATGTCCGAGTCTGGAACGTCAACACCGGTGCCAACCAGGCCACGATAGCCGTGGGCGGAAGCGTCACCGACATCCAGTACACACCGGACGGAAAAACCCTGGTGACCGGCACCGATTCGGGGCGGATCCAGGCATTCGACGCCAAAACCGGCTACGGGTTGCACGACGCTTGGGACATTCAGGCCTACCAGTTCGAAGTGGACGGGTACAACGGAAAACGGATTGCCGTCGGCTGCCAGGACGGAAACCAGTTCCTGATCGAGCTCGAGACCGGAAAGATCACCAGGCTGTTGCCAAAGGCACTCAACACGGTCAGCGACGTCAAGTTCACCCCAGACGGTTCAACCGTCCTCTCCATACCGTTCGGCGGCCGTATTCGAGCCTGGGACACCGGGACCCACGAGTTGCTTTTTGAGACACCGGAACTGGACTACTACAACACCGGAGCGATTCACCCCGACGGAAACGTGATTGCTGTCAACGCGAGTCCGCGATTCGACATCAAGTGGGGGAAACTCGAACTCTGGGACTGGAAGAACAAGACCCAGGTCTCCGAGCCGTTGATGTCCGGAGGCCAGTCCGACCGGGGGAGAGTCAGTTTCAGTCACAACGGCCGCCTGTTGGCCTGCGGCAACAAGCAGGGAGGAGTCGTCATCTGGGAATGGCCCTCCGGCGCCAAGATTCTCGAGAGTTCACTGCCGGAAAACTCCACGATCTCGTCGATCGACTTCAGCAGCGACGACAAGCGGCTAGCGGTCTCGGGTTTCACCAGGTCGACCGGGACCGGCACGGTCACCATGATCGATCTCCCGCCGATGGACGTGAAATCTCCCCTGTGGCTGGCTGAACTGGCCGAGACCGTGGCACAGCGCCGCATCAGTGAAAACGGCGATTCGGTGGCCGTGGACCGTTCCGGGTTGTCGAAACTCCGGTCCACCATCGCCGAGTCCGACCCCAAAAGCCCGTACCGGCAGTGGGGTCTCTGGTACTTCAACAGCCCGATCGAACGAACGATGTCCGCCTGGAGCCGGCGGCCGGCGAGTGAACATCTGGCCGACCTGCTCAAATCAAGAGACCTGGTGAAACTGCACAAGGTGCTGGAACTGGATCCCAACAACGGGCTGGCACACGCGATGATCGGATACCGCAATTCCGTGTCGGCGAGGATCAACAACCTGAAACCTCACGAACTGCCGCACTGGAACGAAATGATCCAGTGGCATTCCGACCAGGCCATCGAACTGGATCCGGCCAAAGCCGATGTATGGGCCCTGCGTGCCTTGGTGATGCAGAGAGTTGGGCGTGTCGCGGACATGGAGAAGGCGGTGAACACCGCCCTGAAGCTCGACGCGGAGAACATCGTGGCGCTTTACGCTCGCGGGTTGCTGCAGCACGGCAAGGGACAAGCTGAAATGGCATTCGCGTCGTTCCGGGCCGCCTACGACAAGCTCCCATCCGCTCGTCCGCCGTACGACTGGCAGAACGGGCGACCGTTCCTGCCCGGGATTCTCGACACGCTCATGCGTCAGCGAGACCGAACCCCGGGTTCACTGGCGACCGCTGGAGAATCCCGAGTGGCCCAGACCACCGGTTCGGTCGAGAACCGCCAGTTGGAACTGGATTGGCTGACCCGCCTGGCCGTGGAAATTTACCCGAAAGATCCGACCGTCTGGCAGACACGATCCAAGGCGTTACTGCTGGCCGGACGGCAGGATGAAGCTCTCCAGGCACTGACCAAGGCGTGTGACGTCGGACAGGACGGCAATATCAATCCGCTCCGGTTGGGCGGGTTGATTCGCGACGCGGTCAATCGGCTGGCCGAGCAGAAGAAATACGCCGACGCGCACCAGTTGTTGCTCACGGCCGGCATTCCCAAGCGGTCGACGAAAGCAACGGCACGGCAGGTGGACCTGAGCACACACTACAATCAGTCACTGTTCGACGGCGTGTTCCGCGAGCAGAAGGAGACGATTTCAGAAGGATATCTGTGGAAGGAACTTCCCGTCGGACTGGTCACCTTCAACGGCATCGACTTTGACCTGCGAGGAGTCATTCGGCTGATCGGTGCAGACAAACAGTCCAAGCAGTTTCTCTCTCCGCCTCCGAGACGGGTCGACAAGATCGCGGTCAACCAGAAGGCGACCTGGATCCACGTCCTGCACAACTGTTCGTTCGTCTTCAGGGTCCGCCACGGCCTTCCGCTCGGCCGCTATCTCCTGCATTTCGAGGACGGCACAGAGGCCACCCTGCCGATCCGGTATGGCCAGCATCTTGTGACGTGGGCCAACAACCCGCATGCCACCCCAACCCACGCGGTGTTCGCCTGGAAGGAGGGGGATTTCAACCACACCAAGACCGTAGTCCATTGCACCTGGGAGAACCCACAGCCCGACAAGGTGATCAAGGCCATCACGTTCCAGTCGGCCGTCAGTTCCAGTTCACCGTTCCTGTACGCCATCTCGCTCGAGTCCGCGGCGCCACCGGCTGGTGACCGAGATGCGGCCTCACTTCTGGCTGAGGCGAGGCTGAAGATCACGATGGTCAACGGCGCGACCGACGTGACCACCAAGCATGTGTCCGGGCTGCTCAAACGGGCACTGCCCGGAATCCAGGACAACGCCGAATTGAAGATCCGGCACGCGATGGCCAGTGCCGAAACCCTGAAAGCCCAGGGACGCTATGCCGACGCACTGAAATCGCTCGAAGACCTTGTTTCCGACGACCGGGATGTCAGAAACTCGCTGTTGAAGCTCAGGGGCCGCATCCGCTACGCCGCCGGTGACCTCCCGAAGGCGATGAAGATGCTGTCGTTGTCGGTGGACCAGGAAGACTACCGTGTCGGCAAGCCACTCGGGCTGGACCACCAGTTGACTGAGAGGCTGTTCTACCGTCACGCCGCCACCAAGGGAAAACGCGAGGCTCGCGGGTTCGTACTCCGATCCCAGATCCCGCCTCGCCAACCCGGGATGCCGGCCGAAGCAATCGACCTCACCGCGAAGTTCAATGCCGGCCTGCACGAGGCATGGCACCGGCAGAGAGGCGCCGCACTGGTGCAGCCGCCGCTCTACCGCACGTTGCGAACCGGGGTTCACCACTTTCGCGGAATCCCCTTCGACATCCGCGGCGTGATCAACCTGTCCCCCTTCCTGAACACCAAGATTGACTTTCCGTCGCAGGTGCAGAACATCGCCATCGGCAGGAAAGCGGACCAGCTCCACATCCTCAACGCCGGCTTTAACCGATCCGTCACCGGCACTCCGGCCGCGGTCTACCGGGTCTTTTACGCCGACGGCAAGGTCGAGAATTTCGTTGCTCGCTACGACATCGAGATAGGCGATGCCTGGCTGGCCGGTACCACCGACAACATCCCGAACCTCGTCTGGCGAGGTGAACAGGCGGCGATTTTCAAGTCCAAGAGAGACACGGCCCTGTACATGGCGACCTGGGACAATCCGAGACCGGACGTCGAGATCTCGCACATCGATTTCACGGCGACTCTTCGACGGGTCAATCCTTTCCTGGTCGCCATCACCGCCGAAAGCTTTGCGGAATCGTTGGCCACCGAAGAAGCCGACCCTCGTCAACTGGCAGCCAGAGCCGTCTACAACGCCTCAC
>PBPF01000185.1 GCA_002724615.1 Verrucomicrobiales bacterium
CACCTAAAATTCGGACTCATTCTCATCCGATAACAAGACATGAAACGACGGACATTTATCAAGAGCGCGGGGGCCGCAGCTGCGGTTCCATTCGTGGCACGTGGGGCCAAGGCGCCGCCAATCAAGATAGGACAGATCGGGCTAGCTCATGCCCATGCGCGAGGCAAGTTGGGTGCCATCCGGGCCTTGCCGGAAACCTATGATTTGGTCGGTGTGGTGGAGTCGGACGCAGGTCGTCGTCGCTCGGTTCAAGGTGTGAAGTTCATCAGCGAGGAGCAGCTTCTAGAAACCAAGGACCTGCGTGCCGTGGCGGTGGAGACACATGTGCGGGACCTGGTGCCTACAGCCGCACGTGTGGTGGCAACGGGACGACACATCCATCTGGACAAGCCGGCGGGGCCGTCACTTCCGGCGTTCAAGAAACTGGTGGGCGCGGCACGCAAGCAACGGTTGGCGATCCAGATGGGCTATATGCTGCGTTACAACTCGGCGTTTCAGTTTATGTTTAAGGCGGCACGCGAGGGGTGGTTCGGCGACATCATGGAGATCGATGCGATGATGGGAAAACTCGGGGGAGCGGGCATGCGACGTGATTTGGCGGAATTTCATGGCGGTGGTTTTTTCGAGTTGGCATGCCACATTCTCGACTCGGCGATGTTCATAATGGGTAAACCACAAAAGGTGCACGGAATCACTCGGCGAACCCAGTCGGCAAAAGGCGATACTTTTGCCGACAACCAGCTGGCAGTGCTGGAATACCCCACGGGCACGGTGTGCCTCAGATGCAATCACAACGACCCGTTCGGCGGGCCACGCCGTAGGTTTAATATAGCCGGTCGACACGGGGGGATGGAGATTCGCCCAATGGAGAGCGGCCGTTTTGTGCTCACGATCGACCAAGACCGTGGCAAATACAAAAAGGGGACGCATACCATCCAGTTGGATAGTGGCCGCAGTTACGTGAAGGAGTTTGAGGACTTGGCCAAGGTAATCCGCGGCGAAAAGAAACTGGCATGGACTTACGAGCACGACCTGATGGTGCACGAAACTCTGCTAAGAATCTGCGATATGCCGCTTGATAAATGAGGATTAGTGCATGGCTGAACACCTGTGCGGCAGGGGGTGTGGGTAATTTGGGATCGACTGGAGGGGTAGCATTTTTAGACTAACTGCTGGAGGCTGACTCGACTTTTAGTTCGGTCGATGGCAGGGTGCATTCCCATTTTGGAGAAGTTGGAATCATTGCGATCGGTGTTGCGCGGGTATGAATCCTGTCTGGTAGCATACTCTGGCGGGGTGGACTCGGTATTGCTGGCAGTTGTAGCTCGACAGGAACTCGGGGATCGCATGCTGGCGGCAATCGCGGATTCGGCGAGTTTGCCTCGTGCGGAATTGGCCGAGGCACGGGAGTTGGCGGAGCGTTATGACTTTCCCCTGGAGTTGATCGCGACCAGGGAGTTTGAGAATTCGGATTATACGACTAATCCGGCGAACCGTTGTTTTTTCTGCAAACAGGAATTGTTTAAACACTTGGAACCGCTTGCGCGCGCGCGGGGACTGGCGGTGATTGCTTATGGGGAGAACATCAGTGACCTTGGTGATTATCGACCGGGAGCCGAGGCGGCGCGGCAGTTTGCCGTATGCGCGCCGTTGACCGATGCGGGTCTGACCAAGGCTGAAGTGCGGGAAGCCTCGCGATTGCTTGGGTTGCCAACTGCGGACAAACCGCAGATGCCATGTCTGAGTTCGCGTGTGCCCTATGGTGAGGAAGTGACACGCGCCAAGCTGGTGATGATTGAACAGGCGGAAGGCTTGCTGCGGGGGATGGGTTTCCGTGAGGTGCGCGTGCGACATCACGAGAGCGGCCCACGCGCACGTGTGGAGGTTGGGGCGGATGAATTGGCTCGGCTGGAGGGCGAAACGTGGGCGCTAGTTAAGGCGTCTTTAGGGGAGATCGGCTACGCGACGGTGGAGCGCGAGGCGCGGGGATACGCGCGCGGACGGCTGAACGCTGCGTTGGAGTAGAATGCCACAATTTACATACAAGGCTCGGCGCCCCTCGGGGGAGCTTGTGGAAGGTTCGCTGGATTCGGCGGATAAGGCGGCGGCCTTGAGCCAGATCGACCGACTGGGATTGTTTCCGGTTTCTCTCCGGCAAGCCTCGGAGGGCCGCGGCGGGCGAAAGGACTCAAGGAAGGCGGCCAAGGCGACCAATGGAAAACCGGCGAGAAAAGCGGAGCCACGAGCACGCCGGGGTAAGGCAAAGCCACCCAAGATGCAGGATTTGGCAGATTTTTCACGCCAACTGGCCAATCTCTTGAACTCGGGCATGACCGTCACAACGGCACTGGGGAGTATGTCGAACATCGACATTCGCGGGATTCCGCCGGAATTGATCTCCGGGCTTCGTCAGGAAGTGATGGAAGGCAAAAACCTCTCGGCGGCGATGGGCATGCACCCACATGTGTTCACCGACATGTACATCAACCTTGTTCGCGCGGGTGAGCAGAGCGGCTCGCTGGTGGAGGTGCTGCGGCGTTTGGCAAGCCATTATGAGCGGTTTGCTGAGTTGAAACACAAGCTGACGACTGCGCTGGTATACCCGGCTTTTGTGATGGTTGTCGGCATTGCTATGATATTCTTTTTCATGTTCTTCATGATGCCGCGGTTTGAGCAGATTTTCTCCGGTATGGTGGGCAATAATGGACGCGTAGAATTGCCCATGACCACTGAGATGCTGATGACCCTCAGTAAAACACTGTCAAATGGATGGGTGATGCTGGCTCTGGGGTTCTTGGCGGTGTCGGTTGTGGTGTTGGTACGGCGCTATCTGAAAAGTCCTGCTGGCCGGATTGCATTTGATGCCTGGGTCTTGAACGCACCGCTGATCGGGAGGATTGCACGGCCAAACTTGTTCGGGCAATTCGCCAGCACACTGGGGGCGCTGTTGCAGAATGGCGTGCCGGTGTTGACGGCGCTGCGCATCACGGAGCAGGTGGTGCCCAACTCGGTGATTCGAGATGCGATCGCTAAAACGCGCGAGGGGGTAACTGACGGTAAGACAATTGCGCAACCTCTGGCGCGCAGCAAAGTGTTTCCGCAATTGATGGTGGACATGATCCATATTGGCGAGCAGACCGGCGACGTGCCGGGAGCACTGCAAAATGTGGCGGAAACCTACGAGAGCGACCTGATGGTAAATCTACGGGTGGTGACGACTTTGATTGAGCCGTTGTTGATCGTGCTAATCGCTTTTTTCGTGGGTTTCCTTTTGTTTGCGGTATTGTCGGCCATGTTCAGCATTACGTCGACGATTGGAGGGGTTTAAGATGAGGTCGGGTTTAATAACACACCGCACGGCGGGGTTCACACTATTGGAGATCATGGTGGTGGTGGGCATTCTTGCGGTGGTAACAGCGGTGTCAGTGGCGGTGGCATTCAAGACCAAGAGCAAGCCTCCGGCGTTGAAGGCGATCGCAATGATCGAGGAGGTGTGTAAGCAGGCGCGTACGGACGCGATTGTGAACCGCCGGATTCGGAATGTGCAGTTCAAGCTGGAAGGACAGGAGCGTTACGTGGAACTGATGGCGCTGCAACCCAGTGTTGGCCAGGCGCCATCAGAGGGAGCGGCGACACAAGGCAAGTCCAAGGCCGCGCCGGTGACAACGGAGTTTTTGCCTGAACTGGTACCAATTGACCCGATAGGCGTGTTCACGGTTTCGTTCCGGCCCGATGGCACTTGTGACGGTCTGCAGCTTGAAGTAGGCTCCGGTGATGTTGAGTCGTGGGTTATGGTACTGGAGCAATCGACGGGATTGGTTTTCGTGTCGGCAATGGAATGATTAATCAACGGACAGCGCGAACAGCTTCGTTCACACTGCTGGAGGTGGTGATCGCGGTCGCGGTGTTTTTTACGGCGGTGTTTGCTATCCTTGAACTGGTGTCGTTGAACATCGCTACGGCGAATTGGCTTCAGCACAAGCGGCCGGATCTTGGCGTGTTGGCAGGACAGACCATGCGAAGCACGAACATCACCGAGGACATGCGTGAGCAACCGGAGGATGAGACATTCGAATACAACGGGGGCCCGGGCAGGAGTTCGTTGTTTGCGCGCAGCGGTTGGGAGCGGCAGGTGTCGCTGGTGGCCACTAATCTCTCGGGAACCAACGGGCTGTACCGCGCGGACTTTTGGTTGACTGAGGAATTGGCGCGACGCGAGATCAAGTCGACGATGAGTATTTTAATGTATCGGCCTGATGGGCTGCAAGGACCTCCATGATTAAAACGAATCGCAGGCAACAAAAGCGAAAGGCCTTCACACTGGTGGAGGCACTTGTGGCAATTACCATCCTTTTCACGGTGGTTACGGCGATATATTTCACGTGGGAATCCATCCTCTCGGGTACGCGCACGGCGCAGACACAGGCCGCTCAGACCCAACGGGAAAGAGTGGCACTAAGGACGGTGGCGGAGGCATTGAGCTGCGCGTTGATGTATCATGAGGGGGAATTGGGTAAAACAGATCCCGCAACGAGCTTGGTTGTCACGAACAGTTACGCGTTCGTGTGGGGTTCCAACACACTTGGCAATGAGTACATCCAGTCGATCAGCTTTGTGGCGCGTTTGCCGAAAACCTTTATGGGAAGCTCGCATTTTCCGAACTATCCCGTGCGGCGGCTAATGTTTGAGGTCGTGCCGGATGGGGTGTTGGACACGCAGCATCTGGTTCTGAAGCAATGGCCGTTGCTGGCGGAAGACGAGGGCTCCATGAACGATGATGGCGAGGTGTTTGAACAGATTTTGGCGCGAAACGTTGACGTGTTTGAGTTGCACTTTTGGAATGAGGAAGAGGGGCGTTTCTGGGAGGTATGGGATGGAGGCGAGGATCAATTGCCTAAGATGGTGCGTGTGCATTTGGCGTTAAAAAACCACGGAGAAGAGGGGGAGGCGCTAGGAGAAGCCTTGGGCGTGCGCGATGTGGCTCTGCGTTCAGATGAAATTGTGAATGATCAATATTTGTCCCCGGCGGTGGGGTCCGCGCGCGGCGGCAGTTCGAGCGGCGGGCGGGTAATTCGAATAGCGGATATAAGTGATCCTCGCCGACGGGGCATTGCGGCAAGGTTCGACGCCAATAAAAACGGTGTACTGGATGGGCCTGAGTTGGCGAAAATTCGGGCGACATTCGGCGGAGGCAAAGGTGGATCTCGTCCAGGTGGAGGCGGCCGACCTGGGTCGGGGGGTGGTGGACGGGGAACTCCCGGGGGTGGCTTTGGTGGCGGCAAGGGTGCTCCGGGCGGTGGTGCTGGGGGACGCAAGTAATGCGATTGCGTCGATTCAATTTGAAGCGCACGAAGCCTTGGAGCCAACGGCGGCGCGGGGTGGCACTCATCATGGTGCTACTGGTCGTGATGGCGATGGTGGTGCTGGCAGGCAACTTCGCCTCCAACATGCGGGTCGAGCAGATTCTCGCGCGCAACTTGGCCAACGAGGTGCGACTGGAGTGGCTTTGCCGGTCGGGCATGGAATTATCGCGTTACCTGTTGGGTCAGCAATTTGCCAACCAGCGAGAACCGTACACCACCCTGCTCCAACGCTGGGCGGGTGGTCCGGGTGGATATGCGGAAACCAGTGGCGATGGCTCGGAGACATTTCTCGACGCAATCGACATCAATGAACGTGGTGTGGCGGAGGGCTCGCTGCTGGGCTTGCTGCAGAGGTTTGATGGCGATGAGGGTTGGCAGAAGTACCTCGAACGGGCGAGTGTGGAGGTGCGAATTGTCGACTTGGAGCGGAAGATCAACATCAACTGGGCCATTCCTCATAACAGGCCAAGGGACGATGGCACTGGTTACACGTATCCCTACCCCAATCGGCCGCTGCAAGAGGGGCGAAGCCTAATTGAAGTGGCGATGGGACCAGATTATCTGAACGTTCCCAACACCGAACATGGCGTCATCCGCGACAGCTTGAAGGACTGGATCGACAACAATGATGATCGCACACCGCCCAATGGTTTTGACGGAGATGAATACACGCGTCAGTACGGGTATCGGCCGAAGAATGACTTTGTGGACGACTTGTCTGAGTTGAAGATGGTTAACGGGATTCACGAGACGCGAGAGTGGCTGGTGTCGGGAGATATTCCGGATGACTTGGAGGAAGGAATGCGGCCGCGGTTCCTGATCCCAGACCTGTTCACACCCATCTCGCGCGGCAAGATTAACATCAACACGGCATCCCGCGAGGTGTTGATGCTGGTGGACCCGAACATGGAGTTGTGTGTTGATCGCGTAATGGAGCATCGCGGTGGATCGACACACATTGACGCGCCGGAGGACATGAGTGATGACCGGCCCATTCAGCAGGTGAGTGAGTTGCTTAGCCTTGGGTATCCAACCACAGACATAGGGCGGACCTCCTCTTATCTGGGGCAGATTTTTGATGTGCAGAGTTGGTTTTTTGAAATCACTGTGAAGGCCACAACAGGCGAGGGGCAAACGAAGGAACTTGTGGCCGTTGTTTTTCGGCAGGACGATCGCAATGTTAAGGTGCTGCACATGTACTGGAAGTCGGGCGGGTGAACCGTCGCGGCGCAGCAAAGGTGGTGTTCGTGACAGGCACGGACACAGGGGTTGGCAAGACGGTTTTGACTGCACTCCTGTTGAGTCACCTGCGAGGGCAGGGGATTAATGCTTTGGCGGTGAAGCCGTTTGCTTCCGGAGGTCGTGACGATGCGCTTCTTCTACAGTCAATTTCCGGTGATGGGATAACGCTGGATGACGTAAACCCTTTCCACTTCAAAATGCCGGTCGCACCACTGATAGCTGCGCGCGAGGAAGGAGTTAACGTGCGGCGGAGCGAGGTCATAGGCTGGTTGCGCCGGGTGAGAGGAAAGTGTGACGTGTTGCTGGTGGAGGGTGCTGGTGGGCTTTTAACGCCACTTGGTGAAAAGTATGACCTGTTGAATTTGGGACATACTTTCGATCCCAGTGTAATATTAGTGGCGCCCAACCGTTTAGGTGTCCTAAGCCA
Source organism: Verrucomicrobiales bacterium (assembly GCA_002724615.1). Lineage (GTDB taxonomy): Bacteria > Verrucomicrobiota > Verrucomicrobiia > Limisphaerales > UBA1100 > UBA6614. The sequence continues at coordinate 7,033 of PBPF01000185.1, forward strand.
GACTCGGGCGGCAATGCAGTGTTTGCAGGCGGCTTCAGTGAAAAAAAAATCTGTGGTGCTTACCCCCTTGGGGATACGACGGAATGATGTGTCAATATTGACAAATTGCGCTGTATTGACTGAATTATTGCAAAAAACATCAATTTTTGAATTTCCAAGAATGGGTTCCAAAAATCGTGCGGCGGACAAGATTGGGGCATCGGCAAAAAAAATAAAAAAACTGCTTGCGGAGATTTGGGAATCTCTGTAGAAAGCGCCCAGCTTTTTGCGAACAGGGCTTGTCGACCCAAAATGGCAGGCCCGGCTGGTTGAGCGAGAGCTCGATTGGTCCTTGAATCTGGGAGCCGATTTTAGAAACGAGAGTGAATCGGTGACCGGTTTCTTTGTCTCTTTATAGGGATATGTGGCGATTGGGTCCGCCGGAGTTCTTTGAAAGTTGAATGGTGCGATTGTGCAAGAGCCTCTGAGCCATACTCCAGTTGGTGGGGCGTGGCTCGGGTTTAACTTGAAAGCATCAAAAATGGTAGTACGCCAGTTTTGATCGAACCAACGTATTTATTACGGAGAGTTTGATTCTGGCTCAGAACGAACGCTGGCGGCGTGGATAAGACATGCAAGTCGGGCTAGATGCGACTGATGGTAACTGAAGTCAAATCGAGCGGCGAACGGGTGAGTAACACGTAAGAATCTGCCCGGAAGACGGAGATAACCCGAGGAAACTCGGGATAATAACCGATGTGGAGGTAACTCTAAAGGTGGCCCGCAAGGGACACACGCTTCCGGATGAGCTTGCGGTCCATCAGCTTGTTGGTGAGGTAACGGCTCACCAAGGCACCGACGGATAGCTGGTCTGAGAGGATGGTCAGCCACACTGGAACTGAGACACGGTCCAGACACCTACGGGTGGCAGCAGTCGAGAATCTTGGTCAATGGGGGAAACCCTGAACCAGCGACGCCGCGTGGGGGATGAAGGCCTTCGGGTCGTAAACCCCTGTCGGGTGTGAGTAAAACCTAGCTTACGCTAGGCTTGAGATTAGCACCAAAGGAAGGGGCGGCTAACTCCGTGCCAGCAGCCGCGGTAATACGGAGGCCCCGAGCGTTGTTCGGATTTACTGGGCG
>PBPF01000156.1 GCA_002724615.1 Verrucomicrobiales bacterium
AACGCGTCCTTGCGACGAGGGGCGGGTGTCCTTATAAGACCGGCCGTGGATTCCCCGGATTTATCACGGTTGCGTGAGGGCGACCGGGCGGAGTGGAATGCGGCGTTTCATTGGCTGTATCCCACGGCGCTGGCGGTGGCGCGCAACAAGCTGGGTGGGATGCACCCGGGGGAGGTGGAGGATGTAGCGCTTTCGGCCATTGAGGTGGTGGTGGAAAAGGTGGACGCGGTAAAGGAAGTTGGGGAGTTGAAAAAACTCTGCGCGGCGATCACACACAACAAGGCGGTGGACGTGATCCGCAAGTTGGCGGTGGCGCCAAAGCCCACAACGGATGAGGCGGGAGATGAAGCGCCATATGATCCGCCGGACCCGGCATCACCGCTGGCTGGATTGGACGCGGAGGAGTTGTCAGGGTTGCTGGAGGAATGCATGGCGGGGTTGCGGGAGCCTTGCCGGCAGTTGCTGGAGGCGGCGTTTTTGCGGGGATTGAAGCAACGGGAAATCTCGGAGGAATTGGGGATGCCAATGGGCTCGGTGGGGGTCAATTTGTCGCGGTGTTTAAAAAAGATGGGGGAAATTGCAAAAAATGCGGGGATTCAAGAGGAAATGAGAATGTTCTTGGAGTGATTTTTTTGGCGGTTTTATGTAAGAAAATGGGCTTTACGCCCGATGTACCCATGACAACGCAATGCAGACACGGATTTTGAGGGCATAATGAACTCGCGAACGGAACAACAATTCAAGGCCATCGCCAGCGCGCTGGAGGCACTGGAGCGACGGGTGGCACAACACGGGATCGGCCCGGCCGAGCGCACGAAATTACAGGCTGACTTGACGGCGGTGGGCCGACAATTGCGTGAACAGGAGGATCGCCTGCAAACCGCCCGTACCGTGGTGGGGCCGGACTTGAAGTGTCCGGAAAGCGGCGAGACGATGGGCACCTGCCGGATTTTAAATAGTGACGCCGCAATCAGTGATGACGGGCTGTGGTTTAGCCCCGGCGCACTGCCGCGGTTGCTGGCGACCTTTGAGGAACGCACCGGGCGCAGTCCGACGACCAGTTTGGAGCAGGTGATTTTGGAACTGGACGCGGAGCAGGCCAAGCAACGCGCACGCAGCGGCCTGCACCGATTGTCCGATCGGCTGAACGCCGTCCGCAAGGCACTGGCCGAGACCCGTGAGACACCTGCCGGCGACCCGCACTTGGCGGCTATTACTGATGAGGTTGCCGAGCTGAAAAAGCAGGCAGCAAATATGGATCTTGCCGCCGGCCAGGTCGCTCAGCCCAACATCACTCCGCACCCCGGCGCGCTTGTCAGCCTTGTGCGCGACGGCGAGCAGCCCTGCTACCTGTATGCCCACGAGGGCAGCAAGGCGTGGCTGGGCCGCGGCAGCAAGTGCTCCGTCCGCATCAAGGACAAACGGATTAGCCGCCTGCACTGCGTGATTATCTCCGCTGGCAATAACTGGTACGTGGCCGACCTCGGCTCGCGCAATGGCACCTATGTGAACGGCGTGCGTATCGAGGAACCGGTTCGCCTCTCGCACAATGACACGGTCAACCTCGGTGGTGGCGCCTCTTTGAATTTTTCTGTCATCGCCATCGCTGTAAACGAAGAGGAATTTTACACCCTCGCCCTGAAGGAAATCACAGGCCAAGCCACCGACGACGACCGGGAGGAACTGGAGGACCTGCTTGAGCAGAAGGCCGAACTTCGCGCCGAATACGATCTGCTGCGGCACGGCTCCGTGATCGCCCGTGATGCCCTGCCACTTGTCAATGCGTTGGACGCCACTGAGGGCACACTCTCGGAGGCCGGCATTGCCAGGCTGGATTCGCACGTCACCAAAACCTTCAGTGTCCGGCGCGAAGACATTGAGCAGCAACTCGCCGCCAGCAGCCGTGTCTCCCCGCAAACCGGCGGACGGCTTACACGCGTCCAAGTGGGCGAAGCGGAACTTGAGGCCGACCTGTCACCGGGACGAAACCGCGGCGGCATCTTTGTTCGGCGAGATCAATTCCAAGCCCTCCTGCGCCAGCCACAGGCCGGTGAGCAGCTTCGCGAGGCCATCGAGTTGGCCGAAGCATAAGCAGCCTTTTGCCTTTGATGACTTGAAAACGAGTTGCCGCCCGGCACACCGCCGGCGCATGATGCGCCATGCGATTCTTTGCCCTCTTCCTCTTGGCAAGTTGCCTTCTTGGGGCCGACCACCCCCGCAACCTGCTCGTTATCCAGACTGATGAGCATCATTTTAAAACTCTGGGGTGTTATGGCGGCAGGGTCGTGAAGACGCCGCACATTGACTGGATCGCCAAACAAGGCGCGGTGGCCACGAGTTTTTATGCAACTACGCCAGTGTGTTCGCCTTCGCGGGCGGCGCTGCTGAGCGGACGTTTTCCGCAGCACACGCCGGTGGTAAACAATAACATCAAGCTGGATGACAAGATCGTGACTTTCGCCGAGGTACTGCGCCGCAAGGGATACGCCACGGGCTACGCGGGCAAATGGCACTTGGACGGCGACGGCAAGCCGCAGTGGGCGCCGGCGCGCAAGTTTGGCTTCACGGACAATCGGTTCATGTTCAACCGGGGTCACTGGAAGAAATTTGAGGATACGAAGAACGGCCCACGCGTGGCGGCAAGGCGCAACGGACGCCCGTATTACGGAGTGGAGGGTGCAGATGAAAAATCGTTTTCCACCGACTGGCTCACCGACAAGGTCATCGGGTTTGTGAATGCCAACAAGGGCAAGCCGTTTTGTTACATGGTCAGCTATCCCGATCCGCATGGGCCCAACACGGTGCGTGCGCCTTACGACAAGATGTTCGCCAACGTGCGTGTGCCCATCCCGGCATCGGTCAACAAAACGCGTGCACAGACACCCGCTTGGGCGGCCAAGGCTCCGCGGGTTACCGCTGACACCATACGCGTGTTGATGCCCAAGTATTATGGCATGGTGAAATGTCTGGATGACAACGTGGGACGCATCCTCGCCGCGCTGCGCCAAAACGGGCAACTCGAGCAAACGATCATTGTCTTCACCAGCGACCACGGCGACCTCTGTGGCGAGCACGGCCGGCTGAACAAGGGCGTGCCGTACGAGGGATCCGCGCGCATCCCTTTTCTCATCCACTGCCCCGGCAAGATCAAGCCCGGCACCGTAGTCGGGCAGGCTCTCAGCTGCGTGGATTTCCTTCCCACCGTGATGGATTTACTGGATGTCAAACACGGGCTGAAGGTCGACGGCCGCAATGCTGTCGCACTCTTCACTGGCGCAAAGGCGAAATGGGACGACATCACCTTTCTGCGCTCCACCACGAACCCACAGCAAGCCTGGCTGTGCGCCGTCACCGATCGTTACAAGCTCGTTTATGCCACCGTTGGCAAGCCGTGGTTGTATGATTTGCAGGAAGACCCCGATGAACTGGTCAACCTCTACAACGACCCCGGCCAACGTAATCGAATCCGCGCCATGACCCGCGCGCTCGCCAAGTATTGCCGCGAGCAAAACGACGACTATATCAACCGCCCCAGGATCAAGGAGGCAGTTGCGGCGGTTCTGGATTGAGTCTGCCGTTTCCCATTGACGCCCGCCGTTCGCCGCGCAAACCTTTCCGTATGCCAAAGAACACTGAGCAGAACCGTCGAGATTTCATCAAGACCACCGGCAAGGTAGCCGGGGCCTCCGCGTTGGCCGGCGTGGCCATCCCCCATGTGCACGCCAATGTGGACGACACTGTGCAAGTCGCGCTTATCGGCGCGGGCGGGCGCGGCACGGGCGCGGCGCACAATGCGCTCTCCGTCTCCGCCGCCAACGGACCGACCAAGCTGGTGGCCATGGCGGATGTGTTTGAGAACAAGATGGCCAGCAGTTACAACTCGATCTCCAAGCGGCACGGCAAGGAGAAGGTCGCCCTGGGCAAGGTGAACGACAAGGGCATCCCGGAAAAAGGTTTCATTGGCTTCGACAGCTACCAGAAGGCAATGGATCAGCTGAAGCCGGGCGACATCGCCATCTTCACCACACCGCCGGGCTTCCGCTGGGTGTTCTTTGACTACGCGGTGAAGAAGGGCCTCAACGTGTTCATGGAAAAGCCGGTGACTGCCGACGGTTTTGGCACAAAGAAAATTCTGGAGATTAACAAGACCGCCAAGAAGAAGAACCTGAAGGTAGGCGTGGGCCTGATGTGCCGCCACAGCCGTGCGCGCCGCGAGATGACCAGCCGCATCGCCGACGGCCAACTGGGCGAGCTACTGCTGATGCGCTCCTACCGCATGCACGGCCCCGTGGCCTCCGCGCATTCGCTGCCACAGAAGCGGACAGATCCTAACCTTGAGGAGGTGCGCTGGCAGATCAAGCGCTTCCACAGCTTCCTGTGGGCCAGCGGCGGGTTGTTCAACGACTACTACATCCACACCATCGACGAGTGCTGCTGGATGAAGGGCGCGCAACTTGGCGACCCCGAGAACGACAACCAGGACAGCTGGCCCCTCTACGCCCAGGCCACCGGCGGCCGGCATTATCGCGGCGACAACGTGGACCAGAACTTCGACTCCTATTCCGTCGAGTACACTTTCTCTGACGGCACCAAGCTCTGGCACAACGGCCGCACCATCAACGGCTGCCACAACGAGTTCGCCAGCTACGCGCACGGCACCAAGGGTCTCGGCATCTTCTCCATTAACGGCCACTGGCCGGCGGACGCGCAAATGTTCAAGGGCCAAACCCCCAACCCCGCCAACCTCACGTGGCGCTTCAACAAGCGCATCGGCGGCAAGCTCATCAAGGAAAGCAACCCCTATCAGGACGAGTGGGACGACCTGCTCGACGCCATCCGCAACGACAAGCCCTTCAACGAAGCCGACCGCGGCGCGCGCGCCAGCCAAGTCTGCAACATGGGCCGCATGGCCGCCCACACCGGCCAGCGCATCACGTGGGACCAGTCCATAAACGCCCCCGCCTTTGCGCCCAAGATCGACCAGATGACCCTCAACGGCCCCGCCCCGGTGAAAGCCGACAAGGACGGCAAATACCCCGTCCCCATGCCCGGCATCATCAAGGATCGCGAATATTAAAATCAGGACCACGTTTCCCGCTACCCGCGACTGGCAACGGTCGCGGGTTTTGTTTTCACAGGCTCGACAAACCGTTGTGGTTGGGCCGTAATCGTGCGTTCCAAAATGCGTTTACAAGACCAAATCATTCTCGTGACCGGCAGCACGACCGGCATTGGGGAATTCATGGCTCGACGGTTCGTGGCTGAGGGAGCCAAGGTGATTTTGCACGGGCGTAACGCGGAACGAGGCGAGACCTTGCTCACGGAATTGGGCGAGGAGAACGCAGCGTTTTGTCGGGGCGACTTGGGCGACGCGGATTACCCGGAGCAGTTGGCCCGCGACGCGCTGGCCGTGTATGGCCGCATTGATGCGCTGGTCAATAACGCCGGCCTCGTAACACGAAGTAAAATCGAGCAGACGGACGCGGAGTTTTTTGACCGCATCATCGCAGTGAACGCGCGCGCGCCACTGCTGCTCATCCGCGCACTGTTGCCGGCGTTAAAGGAATCGCGCGGGTGCGTGCTAAACATCGGCTCCATCCTCGCCTATTGCGGGCAGGAAAATCTGGTGGCGTACTCGATGAGCAAGGGGGCGTTGATGACGATGACGCGCAACCTCGCCGACTCGCAGGCGCGACACCACGTGCGGTTCAACCAG
>PBPF01000157.1 GCA_002724615.1 Verrucomicrobiales bacterium
AGTTGGCGGGCGGGGTGCAGCAGTGATTGATGATCATGCGGGCCGTGCATGTCGACAAGCCATTCGCCGATCTGCTTGAGCACAGCGAGCGTGGTGGCGCTGCCGTTGACAAATTGGCGGTTGCTGCCGGCGGCGGTAAAGGTGCGCTTCAGGAGGAGTTGATTCTCCTCGCAAGGCTCCAGACCGTGTTCCTCAAGGAAGGCGGGCAAGAAAACGTCGAGTTTCGCCACATCAAAAGTCGCCTCCACGGTGCATTGATCGGCCTCGGCGCGAATGAGGGTGCGGTCGGCGCGTTCGCCAAGCACGAGGTTTAGCGCGCCGATGAGGATGGACTTGCCCGCGCCGGTTTCCCCGCTGATAGCATTGTAGCCGGGGCCGAGCCCAAGCGTGAGGTCGGTGACCAGGGCGAGATTCCGGATGCGTAGCGATTCCAGCATGCGGCGGTATTGTGGAGGATTGATCGCGCGGGAAAATAAAATTGTGTTCACCGCCCCAATCGGGCAGTCCATGCGGCGTATGGCATTTGAGTTTACATTTCTGGGCACGGGCACCTCGCAGGGAGTGCCGGTCATTGGCAAGGATTATCCAGAGGATTATTTGGCCAACCCCAAAAACCACCGAACCCGCTCGTCGATTTATGTCGTCACGAATGAAGTGAAACTGGTGGTGGATACGACGCCGGATTTTCGCACGCAGTGTCTGCGGGAAAATATCCAGTGGCTAGACGCTGTGCTGGTGACGCACGCGCACACAGATCACATCATGGGCATGGACGATTGCCGCCGTTTCTGTGACATCCGGCAAGGGCCGTTGCCAATTTACGCCAACGCCACCACCATGGGCCACCTGCGTCGCGTGCATGCCCACGCATTCCACGACGGCGACCATCCGCGCGGTTATTTCGTGCCGGAAGAGCACGTGATCGACGGGCCGTTTGAGATAGGGGATTTGAGCATCACGCCATTTGATTTGCCGCATGGCAGCATGGGATCCACGGGTTTTCTCTTTGAACAAGGCGAAAGCAAACGGCTTTCCTATCTCACCGATGCCAAGTCTGTGCCGGCAAATGTTGTGGAGGCAGTGCAAGGTGTAGAGGTCGTCGTGCTTGATGCCCTTCGGCCGCAGGAGCACTGGACGCACATGAGTACCGGCGAGGCTTTGGAAGTAGCAGAGCAAGTGAGTGCCGGGCGAACGTTCTTCACGCACCTGACACATTATTATGACCACGATGCGGATCAGGCGAAATTGCCCGAGGGCGTGCAGTTGGCTTGGGACGGGCTGAAGGTAATTACCGGGAATCAATAACCAAGGCTCAGCATCACATTGATCATAAAAAACGGCCGCCAAAGGCGACCGTTCTCTAAAAGGCTCTATCAGCCGTTTTTACGCCCCCATCTCGTCCTCAAAGGATCCTTCGGCCACAGGGAAACAGAGGTTGTCGCGGACGTATTGAATGCCCTCAATGGCGGTGGCGTCCGGGTCGCGGTAGTTACTTTCCGTCTCGGCAATGAGCGGCGCGGTCTCGGTGCCCATGATTTTATTGTACCGGGCGGGATAGCCGATGTTGATGAGCATCTCGACATAGCGCGTCATGTTGATGTCGCCGCTGCCGAGGTCAGTAAATTGCATCGCGCGGTCACGCCAGTTGCCTTCCATCTTACGTAGGGGCACATTGTCACGGACCACGAAATTCTTCACGTGGCAGGCGTACACTCGGTCGCGCACGGCGGGATGGGTGAAGCGCGTTTCCCAATCCTCACCTTCCCAGCAGTGCGAAGGATCGGCGTTGACGGTGAGGCATGGGTCGCCATCGCAAATTTCCACCAGCCGGCCGAACTCCTCCGCGCACATGGCGGCGGTGCCCGGGTGAATCTCGTGCGCGAGATAAATGCCGAGGCTGTTGGCGTGCGCGCGAATCTTTGCGGTCTTTTTCACAAACCGCTCTTCGCCTTCCTTGATGAGGTCAAAATCGCCACCCGCCCAAAAACCCCAAGGGTAGCCGGTGGCCAATTCCCAGCCATGCGAAGCGCCCCAGAACATTGGGAGGATCTTGATGTCCAACGCAGCAGCGAGGTCGAGCAGTCGCAGGATATAATCCTCGGCCCATGCCTCGAGTTTGCCCTTGGCCATCTTGGCGACATCCGGCGGCACAAAAGGTCGCAGTCCCTTGGTGCCAGTCCACGCGCTGGTGTGCACCCAGAACATGCAGTGACCGCTGATGCCGTCAAGCTTCAGCCCGTGTTTCTCAAACGCCTTGCGTATGAGGTGTGGGCGGCTGAAGCCTCCGCTTTTGCCCTCGAGCATGTAGTTGCTCGGCTGCGCGCCCGCCGCACCGGCTTCCTTGGCAAACGCCAGAAATCCGTCGAGTCCCTTACCGCCATGTTGGGCGCCTTCAATACTGCTGTGATAGATTGGTTTCGCCATAAATCACCTGTGGGGTTGAATTTGGGTGGCGAAGGGATAACGAATGTCGCCGAAGTTGGCAACCTGTTTTCGGGCGGTCAGCGCTGTTGCTTGCGCTTTTGCTGCTCGATGATTTTAGCCCGGGCGGCTTCTTTGGCGTTTTTCTCGATCCAGAAATGCCAGCCATGTTCAAAAGATTGGATACCCTTGATCTTCCGGGCAGGGTTCATGGGCCATTGCTCGTGGAGTGTGCGGGCGAAAACGAGTTCTGGTGCGACGTTGGGATTTTGCTGCGCGCGATGTACTGCGCCAGCCATGATTTTTTGCGGCCAATCAACCCCGGCGTTTTGGCCGGCACTGACAAAAAAGTCGAAAATCGACCAGCCGACGTCGTAGCCCATACCAATCTCATCGTCGAACATCTTGGCCCAGTCGTTGTAGTTGTCGGTAAGCAGGTACTTGTCGAGCCGGGGAAGCTTGCCGGTGCGGCGAAGGACATCAAGCCGCTGCCAGCGATCGCGCTTGTCATTCACCAGAAACTTGGTCTGTAGCCAAGCGGGTTCCTCACCAAACCAGTCGGCACTGCCCTCGATCATCCAGAATGGCAGTGGGCCGAACATGGCGTTCATGATTGCATGGCAACCCTCGTGTTGTGCGGTGGGAAGAAGACGCCAGACTGGATCTTGTTTCCAAGTGACAATCTCACGCCCACGCGGGCTAAAGAACCCGAGTACATTCTTATTGATACGCTTCTTGTATTTCACTTGTGCGAAATGCTGGTAATCCTCGAAGCGCTCGAAGATACGGTAGCGTACCGTGAAAGTGCGTGGCAGTCGTCGGCCGAAAGTTTGCTCGTGGCGCTGGATCAAGTTCTTCAAGCCAAAGTTTAGAGCGTTCACCATCTCGCGCTTCAGTTCATAACCATGTATGGCAAACTGGGTCAGGCCATAGGCGCGAAAATCGGTACCGTTCATCATCGGCGTCGTGATTTTCATGGCCGCCTGAGCGGGGATCGGCGCGGCACTCGAAAAAGCCAATAGCCCGAAGAAGAGGGCTGGCAGAATCCTAAAATGCTTGAAGTCAGGCATTTGACGCATGATCTTGCTTGGGCAACATGCCTTCGTTTTGGCAAAATGTAAAGGCCCGAAGTGACCGTCTCGCTTAGTTATGCCCGAGTTTTTTGACACGCACGCGCATTTGACCTTCCCCGATTTTGAGAAGGAGATTGAGGCTATAATTGTGCGTGCGACGAAGTCTGGCATCACGCGCATCATTAGCATTGGTACAGATCTCGAAAGCAGCCGGGCCGCAGTTGAATTGGCGGCGAACCACGAGGCGGTTTACGCGGTGGTGGGCTGGCACCCGAATGACCTCGATGGCTCGCCGGAAGATGTGCGGCCCGGCTTACGTGAACTGGCGTCCCAGCCGAAGGTGGTGGCGATTGGAGAAACGGGTATCGACCACTACCGTTTGCCAAGCAGTCGCGGCGGTTCGGAAGAGGAAGATGAGATCTGGAAGGACCGGCAAATTCGGGCCTTTAAGCAACAGCTCGAATTAGCCGCGGATTTAGGCCTGAATGCCGTCATTCACACACGTGCGTCGCTGGAGCCGACGCTGGAGATATTTGAGCCATATGCCGATCGCGTGAGAGGGCAGTTTCATTGTTTTGTTGATGGCTCGGAACAGATGGAACGTATCGTGGCGCTGGGCTCGCTGGTGAGTTTCACGGGAATCCTGACTTTTAAAAACGCCACCGAGGTGCGCGAGACGCTGGCGGCGACACCCATGGACGCCTTTATGTTGGAGACCGACAGTCCATTCCTCGCCCCAGTTCCTTGGCGTGGCAAACGCTGTCAGCCAGCATATGTGAAGGAGATCGCTGAACAAGCTGCAGCTGTGAAGAAGTGCTCAATGGAGGCACTGAGTGAGTCCACCTGCCAAACTGCACGCTCGTTTTTTCGCGGCCTTTAGCCTGCCAAGCGGTGGTAAAACCAGCCCATACGTTCGGGCACCAGCAGCACGCTGACTCCGAATGCCAGTGCCAACCCCAGCAGCGGTGCAAAGTCCACCTTGCGCCAGCGCAATGGCAGGAGTTGAAGGACCCAGAGTAAGCTCTTGCCGGTCGCCTCGATGCACTTCCAGAAATTTTGTCCACCGAAATAAACGTAGTTGCTGAACAGGTACAAAACAATGAGGCCCATCGAAAACCAGGCCACGTGCCGAAGGTGCACCGCTGCGTTGTCGCCGGCAAAATGTGCCAACTCGACATTCGTGCCTAGAGTCAGGATTTCCAGTCGTTGCATCCAGGCTGCGCTGGCATAAAACAGACAGCCTGCCAGGAGGAACGCGATGGGTATCTTCAAAACTGCGGGTAGCCAGTCCAGCCAGCCTAGTTGTTGCCGTAAGAAACGGTTCCAGCCTTCAGCTTCCTTGAGGTCTGGCCGCAGCACGGACAACAGCACGAGGCAGAAATTGTACACCACCAGCCACGGCAGAAAACTGACGATGGAAAACGCCAGTTGTTTTTCCAGCACGTTCCGGTCAAAGGGTAGCGACCATTCCTGGAATTCTCCGAGCGAGAAGGACACCATATCCAAGTGCGGCTGCCAGCTGAGATCCGGAGCCACGGCGAAATAAAACCAGCCGCGACCCAACAATACCACGGTTAGCAGGATCAGGCTGATGGAGGCAAGAGCCTTGCGCAGCAGGAACTGTAAAACACGGGCGCCAGTCGAGCGCTTGGGGCTAGCCTGTTGCGGGGGCAGGCCCATGCGCCAATGTACCCACAACAGCAATGCGACGAAATTGAGTATCAGGTGGAGAAGTCCCATGCCGACCCGGCACCGGACTACATCATTTTGAGCAGCGTGTCAGCCATTTCCGACGGCGTTTCTGCTACGCCGATGCCGGCCTCACGGAAGGCGGCTTTCTTTGCCTCCGCCGTGCCTTTGCCGCCGCTGACGATCGCGCCGGCATGGCCCATGCGGCGTCCGGGCGGGGCGGTGGCCCCAGCGATGAAGCCCGCGATGGGTTTATCACAGTTTTTTGCTGCCCACGCCGCCGCCTCTTCCTCGGCGGTGCCGCCGATCTCGCCGATCATAATGACGCCATGTGTGTCAGGATCGTCATTGAAAAGTTTCAACACATCAAGATGCGACATGCCTGGCACGGGATCGCCGCCGATGCCAACGCAGGTGGATTGCCCCACGCCCGCACTAGTGAGCTGCCACACCGCCTCATAGGTGAGTGTGCCGCTTCGGGAAACGACGCCGATATTGCCGGCCTTATGAATGTAGCCCGGCGAAATGCCGATACGACAGCCGCCGCTGGAATCTTCACCCTCGCCGGGTGTGACGATGCCGGGGCAGTTCGGTCCAATAAGCCGCGTGTCGCTGGCGTCGAGCACCTTTTTCACGCTGACCATGTCGCGCACCGGAATGCCTTCGGTGATGGCCACGACCAATTCTAGCCCGGCATCAATGCCTTCGAGGATGGCATCGGCAGCAAAGGGCGGCGGGACAAATACTGCCGTTGCCGTTGCGCCCGTCTCCGCAGCCGCCTCGGTGACGCTGTCAAAAATGGGCACAGTGTCGGCAAACGTTTGCCCGCCCTTGCCGGGCGTGACGCCGGCGACGAGTTGCGAACCGTAATCGAGGCTTAGCTGGGCGTGTCGACCGCCGAAGCCGCCGGTGATCCCTTGGACAATAAATTTGGTGTCAGGTTTTACGAGAATTGACATGGCGTTTTACTTGGCGGCTTCGACAGATTTCTGCGCGGCTTCGGCCATGGTGCCGGCGGTGATGATGGAGATGCCAGATTCGGCAAGGGTCTTGCGCCCGGCGTCAACGTTGTTGCCCTCAAGGCGCACGACGAGTGGGAGCTGGAGGTCGGTTTCCTTCGCAGCGGCGACAACGCCCTCGGCAATGGTGTTGCAGTTCATGATGCCGCCGAAAATGTTGACGAGTATAGCCTCTACAGCGGGGTCGCTGAGGATAATTTCAAAGGCTGCTTTCACCTGTTCCTGCGTTGCGCC
>PBPF01000158.1 GCA_002724615.1 Verrucomicrobiales bacterium
CGGAATGCCCGGCAGCAGGCGCAATTCACCCGGATCGATCATGGTGCGGAGGATGGTGCTGATGAGGTGGCCGGGATCATGCGGCGTGCTGTTGGGCTCGCCGCCTTGCTTGTCGGATTGGCCGATCACCTTGCCGCCGCCCATGCCTCCGCCGTAAAGCATCAATGGCGCCAGCCGCGCCCAGTGGTCGCGTCCGCCGCGCTTGTTGATGCGCGGGGTACGGCCCATTTCGCCGCAGCACACGAGGAGAATCTTGTCGGACAACCCGCGCGCTTCACAGTCGCGGATGAATGCCGCCACGGCATGATCAAAACTTTGGCCCACCGCTTCCATGCCGTCGGTCATGTTCAGGTTGTTGCCGTCCGCATGCATGTCCCAAACGCCAGCATAGCTGGCATGGATGGTGACGTACCCACAACCCGCCTCGCACAGTCGGCGTGCTTGCAGCAGTAGTTTGCCGATAGTGCTGGCTTGCGCGTTGTACATTCCGGCGGTGCCACGCTTGACCTTGTTCCAGCGCGTGCCGCCGTGGTACTTGGCGGTGTCGTACATCGCCAATGTGCGGGGATCTTCCTGCGAAAGATCGAGCGCCTTCGAAACGCCGCCACCGAGCAGCACCTCGTACGCCTGCTGCTGGATGTCATCCGCCGCAGCGATTTGGCCATCGGCATCTGTCTGGCGATTGAGCCGGTCCAGTTCGCGCAAGAGCGACTGGCGATCATTCAAAAACCGTTCGCGCGGCAGGTTGAGCTTCATGTCCTCCTGCAGCTTGCCGCCCTTGCCGGGTATGAATGGCGCAAAGCCCGCGCCGTAGTTGCCCGTTGCCGAAAGGTTGCCGCGCGCAGAAGGCCCGGGCACATCCTTGCTCACCGCAGCGGGAAATAGCACCGCTGAGGTTGGCATCCCGCTGTCCGTCCGAGTGGCGCCAGCGACGCGCGCAAAGTGCGTGCTGATGGCTGCTTCCTTTGAAAAACTGCTGACGATTGGCTGGATGTTGTGTCCACCATTCTTGGTGGCAAAAGAACGCACCACGTTGAACTTGTGCGCCAGCTTCGCCAACTGGCTCATCGTGCCACCAAAATGCACGCCGGGCACGGAAGTTGAAATCGTTTCACCCACTGTCCGAATACCACCCGGCGCGTCCGGCTTCGGATCAAAAGTCTCAAACTGACTCGGCCCGCCCTGTTGAAAAAGAAAGATGACCGATTTGCCCGTGAGCGGATTTATCTTGCCGCTGCCCAGCGCACGAGTGCCCAGCAGAGACGTCAGCGAAAGGCCCCCCAAGCCAAGCCCGCCCACCCGCAGCAGCTCGCGCCGGTTCATTGCCTGTTCGCCATCAAAAATCCGCAGCATGACTTCCTTTTGAAGTACAAACCCTGCCACAAATTCGACCAACTTGCGAGCAAATCCGCCGTGGTTACACAGCTATTGGCAGCTCTTCAATGAGCGGAATACGACTTGCGCGCTGGTTGATTCAGCGAATGTTCCTCCAGATCACTTTCCAGTGGCCAGTTCGCGGTGCAACGTCGTACTTGACCGCGCCCAAGCCGCAGGCCAGCCGACGATGTGGGCTTGTCTGAAAAATCCAGCAGGCTGGCCACCCGATTCTGCGTAGCCTAGAGCGAACACTGTCGTGTGGCCCGCAGCGTGGATGGTCCGCAACTCGGCATCCTTCGCCCGCGTCCATGCGTCGCTGCCCGAGAAGGCATTTTCCCACAAGACGGCATCTGGATTGCTGGCGTGCTTTTGGCGCAAATTAAGCCCGTCAATTTCGACGCCGGTCGCATTCCCCACAAACACCTTTGGAGCGATGAGGTTCAGTCCACGATTCACCATCACGTACTGGCGCGGGGCAGCGGCCTTGATGGCGCGAATAAACTGCATTGTCGCCTTCACGCTTTGGATGCGCCGGGGGATCGACCATTCCTTTCGTGCGAGGTAGTGGTCCACAGTGTCGACCGTGTCGAGGAATGCTCCATGGTATCCCAACTGTCGCGCACGTGCCGCTTTTCCCTGCACGAATCTTTGCCATGCCACGCTCAGTGTGTCCATGTGGCGCGACCTGAAACGTGCGTTCCGCCCAATTTCCACTGCGGTTGGTGTGGGAAACAGTTTTCGTTCAGTCGCCGTCAGATTTGATGCCTTGAAAAACGCTGCAAAATCGGACGCCTCGCGGTCGTGCAGTTCGCCGATAGAAACGTAACCCAGCACCTTGGCGCCGACGGCGTTGGCCCGATCCAGCAGCGTTTGCCGTTGGGCATGAGTCAATGCCCGGGGGTCCACAACCGCGACGTGTCCTTTGGCTAGTTTGACGTTCAACTTCGTTAATGCTCGTGCCTCACTGCCATAATAAAGGTGAAAACCTGTAGCCTTGAAGCCGGCCGTATGACCGGCCAACGCAAGCCAAAAGTAGAGAATGACGGCAACAGTTTTCACAGATACCGGCGGATTAACGAGATGCCCATGGTTGGGAAGTTGTTGTGGATGATGGCCGTTCCGAAACCACTTCAGTTAATGCGAAGCCAACCTCTCGTCTTGCAAATTGAAATAGGCTCGGGAATGACATTGCTTGTGTTTCGAATTCGTGAAGATAACTGGAACTCCAAAATGTGCGAGCCATGATGGTTACAAAACCGCAATCGGCAACCGCCGTCCCTGCCTTTCTGTGCGAGCGCGGAAGAGGTGGCCCTCGATGGAGGTCACGTAAAGGTCGGTGAGATCATCGCCGCCGAAGCAGCAGTTTGTGGGACGGGTGCAGGGCACGTCGTGGCGCTCGAGGATTTCGCCGTCAGGCGCGAAGACGTAAATCGACGGCCCCGGTCCGCCCAGTTCCCAGCCGGCGGTGGCGACGATATTGCCGTCGGTGTCCAGCCGCATTCCGTCGATGCCGCGGTGTTCGCCGAAGTCATGCAGCACCGCGCCTTCACCAAGGCTGCCGTCGTCATTCACCGGGTACGCGCGAAGCTGGCGAAACTCATCGACGCGCCGGCCGCTTTGGGCGACGTAGAGCGTGCGGTGGTCCAGCGAAAAGAGCAGGCCATTGGGGCGCGTGGTGTCGAAGGTGGCGCGGTGGATGCTCCACACGCCATCGGCGCCGGGCTCGAGCCGATAAACAGACTCGTGGTCGAGCGCCATGTTCGCGCGGTCGTAACTGAACGGTCCCGCCGCGCCTTCGTAAAAGGGGTCCGTAAACCAAACGCGACCACCCGGGTCGGTAACGAGGTCATTGGGCATGTTCAGCGCGTGGCCCTCGAAGGCATCGGCGAGGACGGTTGTCGACCCATCCGCCTCATAGCGCACGACGCGTCGTCCGCCGCCTTCGCAGGCGAGCAGATTGCCCTCCGCATCGGGACAAAGCCCATTGGCATAATTCGTCCCATCGCGATGCACAGTGATGTTGCCGCTCGCTGCATCCAGCTTCATCAACCGGCACGCCTGAATCTGCGTGTAATACAACGCGCCCTCGAGCCAAACCGGCCCTTCACTCACGCCGCCGTACGGCTCCTGCAGCAATTCAAAGTTCATCACTCTCCAATTCGCATCAGTTCAATCCCGTCCCGCTTTTCATTCACGCGAAATCGCACGACGAAAATCTTGTTGGGCGCGCGGCCGGAGGAGCAGTAGCTGACGAGGAGCGACTCGTCGGGCAGCTTCGTGCCGCCGGGATAACCGTAGCACGAGGGATCCAGCGCCAGTGGGCCGGTCCAGTCGCGCCAGCCGTTGCGGCCGAGCCAGACTTGAAGGTTGCGGTAGGACGCCACGACAACGATCGTGCCATCCTTCAGCGCGAACACGCGTGGTGCCTTAAACGTGCCTGCGGCCGTAACCAGCTTTCCGTCGTAACGCCACGTCTTGCCACTGTCCTTGGAAAAAAATCTCCCGCCATCGGGTCGGCAAATCAGAAACAACCGTCCATCCGGCAAACGTGCAAGCGCGGGCTCGTCGACGTTTCCCGCACCTTTCGATGCCTTGTCCTCTGCGTTGCCCTCACGGTTGATGACCGACAGCAGACTCCAGCTTTTGCCGCGGTCCTTCGATTGATGTATAGCGCCGCCCAGCTTGCCCGCTGTACCCGCCGAGCTAAAGTACGTCGGCCACAGGATGCGTCCGTCCGGTAACTGCACCAATTGCACATGACTGCGCTGATAAAACGTTCCCGGGCTTTTCAGAAACACCGGCTTGCTCCATGTCCGCCCGTTGTCCGTGGAACGAATTGACGCCTGCGCTGTGTTCGCGCCGCCCAGTTCGTTTTTGAAACGCTCTGGCGCCTTTAGGTAGCCGTACCAAGACGCCTGCACATTCACCGTGGCCATCAGCGTGCCGTCGTCGCACCGCAACAATCCGCACGGCGTATCATCCCATTTGAGGTCAAGAATCGTCTCTGGCCGAGACCAGGATTTCCCGTTGTCGCGTGATCGTGTCAGCATGCAACGCCCGCCCGTCGGCGCCGGGAAATCCAGCGGCCAGCCCACCTTCCGGTATTCCGCCGCCAGTTTCGGCTCAATTTGTCGAGGCTGCGCAAACGACACGTGGTAGTACCCCATCGAGTGAACCATCAGCAACTCACCCGAAGGCAGTCGTTGCACATTCCCCGCCCAACTAAACTCCCCCATTCCCGGAAACTTTGCCGGCCGATTAAACCCCGGCCCAGTCACCAACACCCGCGCCTTCTCAATTGTCAACGGCGCGGCTTTCAATTCGACTCCGATAAGAAGAAAAATGATGACTGGCAAGAAACACAGGATTCTCATGCCGACAGTTTGCCTGCCTGAATTCTTGCAGTCAATCCGACCAAGCAGACTTTTTTTTGTTAGGATTCACCCCAAAAAAATTCGGGTTGACGGGGGAAGAATATATAGTACGTTCACGTACGTATCCATGTGTACACGTACTAATAATGGCGTAATACCACTATTTTTGGTGACGTTTTTGGAATTATTTAAAGCACCTTTTCCGGGCTTTAAAAATGTGAAAATCGGCAGGTCAAGCGTTATCTGGCCTTTTGAAGGTCCAGATTATTGCTTTTTGTGCCGGTTCCATTGCGGGGGTCATTTAGCAGTGATAGATTAGGACAGTCCCCAGTGACCGCAGACACTGATAACTTGGAGAACTTGTTATGAATCGTTTTTACAAGCTTTGGTTTTTGGCAACCCTTGTAGCCATTCCACTCATTTTATTTTGGGTGAACCGCCCCAGTCAGGGAGTGCAACCCCAGCATACGTCGGCACGGGAAAAACTTAGGCACTCTAAGAATACACCATCGGAAAACTTTGTAAGGCATTCGGAGGAGCTTGAAGGGCGTGCTGAGGAGGCGGGAGTGGCTCAGGTTTTGTCTTCGAAGAAATCTCCATTGGACTGGATTCAGAAAGATGCACCTCAGCAAGTTGGTGGAAATACTGTCAAACCGACAGCCGCACCGGTTTCCAAGAAACAGCGACCGGTGCAATTAGCGCCAAGTTTGCCTCATGAACACGCAATGATTGGTGGTCGGTACGTGCATCCCACGAGGATCATTGCTCGTTACGCGACCGGACACGCCGGGAAGGCTACGGCGGGAGCAGTATCATTAAAGAATGGTGGACAGGAATTTAGCCAAGTGGCTTTGGACGGTAACGGAATCGTTGCTCTGGAATCGGTTCAGCCTGATGGCAATGCTCCGGAGACTGGTGGCGAGGCGCAGGATGTGATCGAAGCAGTCCAAAAGGGGGATGAATTGATGGAGAAAATCAAAGCCTTACAGGAGAGTGGAGAGTTTGAGTTCGTGGAACCGGATTTTGTAATCACGATCTCCGGGACACCTTCGGACAGCGCCTTCGTGGATGGGCGTTTGTGGGGACTGCGAAACACGGGACAAAGCGGCGGAGTCTCGGGTGTGGATGTCAATGCGGTGCGTGCTTGGGAGGTGACGACAGGTTCAACGGACGTAGTGGTGGCAGTGATCGATACAGGCATTCGTTACACGCACCAGGACCTGCAACAACAGATGTGGGTGAACACGGATGAGGTGGCCGGCAATGGTGTGGACGATGACAATGACGGATATGTGGACAATATATACGGAATGGATGCTGTTAACGACGATGGCGACCCAATGGACGACAACAATCATGGGACGCATTGTGCTGGAACGATTGGGGCGCGTGCCAATGATGGCAACCCGCATGTGGGTGTGGCCTGGCAGGTGCGGTTGATGGCCTGCAAGTTCTTATCGGGTTCCGGCTGGGGTTATACCAGTGGTGCGATACGTTGCGTAGATTTTGCGGTGGAAAACGGGGCGCACGTTTTAAGCAACAGTTGGGGTGGCGGCGGGTTCAGTCAAGCGTTGCATGATTCCATCGCTAATGCGCGGGATCAGGGGGTTTTGTTCATTGCCGCGGCGGGCAATTCCGGGGCGGATGCGGATGAGAGGCCGCATTACCCATCGAGCTATGAATTGGACAATGTCATTTCAGTGGCTGCGATGAACCGGCATGTTAACCTTGCCAGTTGGTCGAACTACGGCGCGACCAGCGTAGATTTGGCGGCACCAGGGGTTGAGATATATTCCTCAACCGCAGGTTCGGACTCTGAATACTCTTCGTACAGCGGCACGAGCATGGCTTGTCCGCATGTCGCTGGCATTGCGGGATTGTTGCTGGCACGTACGCCAGGGGCGTCTATTGCGGAATTGCGCCAAAGACTGTTGTCGACGGTTGTTCCTATGGACAGCTTGAACGGCAAGGTGGCGAGCGGAGGACGAGTTGACGCATATCAGGCGTTAGTGGGAGGTGAGGATGGTGACTTGGAGTTGAACATGTCATCGTTGATGAATCCGCTCCGAGGAGGGCGTACGGCCACATTGGTTGCACGAGTTACAGATCTTGTGCCGATCATTGATGCAACCGTAACAGGGTCGTCCGAGAGCATTGGTGATCTGGTTTTCCTGGACAACGGAGTGGCACCGGATGTGACCGCAAATGATGGCGTCTACTCGACCAGTTTGACCGTGCCTGTTGATCCGGATGTGACTGCCATCCAAGTTACCGCTTCCGCCTCAAAAGAAGGGAAGAATTCCGCAAGTGCCACGCTTTCATTGGAAGTGTCCCATCCACCTATTAATGACTTCTTTGACGATCGCACTGTGTTGACTGGCAAACATCACGTGGTTTTCACCGGCGATAGTGAGGAGGCTACGCGAGAGGCGGGTGAACCCGCCCACCATTACTATCGGCGCAATCGCGGAGGCAAATCGCTCTGGTGGAGTTGGACTGCTCGACAGTCGGGCGAAGTCGAGATAAATACAATTGGGAGTAATTTCGATACTATTCTAGCGGTTTACACCGGCACAGACCTGAGTGCACTGCGGCGGGTGGCTTCTGATGATGATCGCGGCGGAAATTGGACGAGTTTGGTGACGTTCAATGCGGTCGCGGGTACGACTTACCAGATCGCCGTGGATGGATACGGCGGCCGTTGGGGTGACATTCGTGGCGAGATCATCCTGGTGAACGAGGTCAGCCCCAGTAATGATCATTTTGTCAACGCGCTGGAGTTGGATGGTACAACGAATCATCAAGTTACTTTTGGATCAAACATTGGCGCGACTCGCGAGAATGGTGAGCCGAGCCACAGTAATAGGATGGCAGGCAAGTCTGTATGGTGGAAGTGGACCCCGCAGACGGATCTTCAAGTTACACTGTCCACTTGGACAAACAGCGGCAGTCAAAGCCCGTTCTGGTCCTGCTTGGCGATTTATACGGGTGATTCAGTGGATCAGCTTTCGAGTGTAGCGCGATCCACCCGCCAAGTACGTTTCCAAGCACTTGCAGGCACGACATACCGAATCGCAGTCGATGGGGTGAGTTGGCGTGGTGGTCGGCCAAAGCAGGGCTCGTTCCGAATTGTGTTGGACGGGGAGCCCTTCCCGGCTAATGACCATTTTGCAAACGCTGCTGTCTTTTCGGGTAGTCAAGCGAGTGCCATTGCCAACAA
>PBPF01000159.1 GCA_002724615.1 Verrucomicrobiales bacterium
CGATGAGTATATGCGGCGAGACTTTTTTGAAAATGAGTACCGCGAAAATATCCAGCCCAAGTCATTTCTCGAACTGAACCGCAACTGGGAAAACTATAATCTAAACCTACTCGCGCAACCACGTCTCAATGACCACTACGGCACCGTCGAGCGACTGCCCGATCTGCGCTTCAGCGGACTGCGCCAGCAAATCGGTGAGGGACCATTTTACTACGACACGGAGACCTCTGCTGGCTACTTCAAGCGCAAGTATGCAGACAGCAGCAGCCCTTGGTTCGGCGGTTCGCGCTTCGACACGCTGCATCAGGTTTACCTACCACAAACATTCGGTGGCTGGCTCAACGTAACCCC
Organism: Verrucomicrobiales bacterium; assembly: GCA_002724615.1. Taxonomy (GTDB): domain Bacteria; phylum Verrucomicrobiota; class Verrucomicrobiia; order Limisphaerales; family UBA1100; genus UBA6614. The sequence continues at coordinate 352 of PBPF01000159.1, forward strand.
TCGTGTCGGTGGCCGGCTCACGCATTACGGCGAAACTGACGGCCCCGGCAGCACCATAGGCACAGCCGACCGAGTTGTTTTCAACACCGGCGTCGAATTCTCCACCAAGGCCTCCCGGCTGTATCCCGACGCAGAAAACAAGTTTTTCGAGATGAACGGCCTGCGGCACATTGTTGAACCGTCATTCAACTACGTCTACGTCCCTCGCCCAAATGAGAAACCCGCCGACCTGCCGCAATATGACTACGAAGTCACTAGCCCGCGCCTACTTCCCATCATGTATCCTGACTACAACGCCATCGACGCTGTCGATGCACAGAATGTCCTGCGCATGGGCCTGCGCAATCGCTTGCAAACCCGACGCAACAACCAGCTCGAGGACATGCTCGATTGGGCCATCTATACCGACTGGCGCTTAAATCCACTCACCGATCAGCAGACCTTTGCCGGCCTGTTCAACGACCTCCGTTTTAGGCCACGCTCCTGGCTCTCCCTTGGTTCCAATCTCCGCTACGATCTGGACGACGGCATGTGGCGCATGATCAACAACAGCATCACCTTTGAGCCCAAGACAAACTGGGGGGTCACCCTCGGCAACTTCTACTATCTCGAACCGGGCAAAACCTCAAAGGCCGATCGCGACAGCGTTGCCTACACCTCCTTCTCCTACCGATTCAACGAGGAATGGTCCTTTAGCACCTACCACTACTACGATGCCAAACGAGGCCGCATGTCAGACCACAGCTACACCCTCTACCGCGATTTCCGTAGCTGGGTCGGCTATCTCGACTTGCGCTTCATCGACAGCGAAGGCACCACGCGCGAAGACGACTTCCAGATCAGCCTCAACTTCTCCTTTAAGACCTACCCACGCGCGCCCAAGCGTTAATCATTGATTGCGTGAAGTAAAGGTCGCCACAATCGGCCGGTGATCCGAAGCTAACCCCCAATCTGGCATCGTGTGTACGTACGTCCCTGATGGCAGTAGTTCACGCGCCATTCCCGGACTGGCCAACATGTAATCGAACCGGCTAAAGCTGTCTTCCTTGCCGTAATAGGTAGTCCAAGTTACCCGTCGTGGCGGGTAACGGTTAGCACTAGGCGCTTGGTCGCCGTTGCGTTCCGCTGGCCGCAAGTCCACCAACCGCGCTTTACCTCTTCCCATCAACTCCTTCACTGGCGGCTGATCCTGCGTATCGTTCAAGTCCCCCACCACCAGCAAGTTGCGGTTCGGTGCTGCTGCCAGCCTTGCGGCTACGAGCGCACGAAGCGCCCTTGCCTCTGCAAGGCGAATCGCCGCCTCGCTCGCATAACTCACCGGGCGCTTGGACTTCAAATGAGCATTGAACAACGTAAAAACATAGCCGGGTGATACTTTCACCTCCACTTCTACAAAACCGCGCGCGACCATATGGCGTCGTCCACCCAGCAAATAGAACACCTCGTGATGTGGCGTCGCGCGCAGTTCAAACCTGCTAAACACCGCCAGATTGATCACCGGATCCGGACCCTTTACAAATACAAGGTTGGGCAATTCCAGCCCTGCCTTCTTCAATAGCGCCCGCAATTCCTCCGCTCGCGGTTTCTGCCCGACCTCCTGCACCGCCAGTACATCAGGCCGAATCTTCACCAGTGCCTCCACAATTTTTGCCTTGGCCGCCGGCGATTTCACCTGTCGCCGGTGCGGGTTTGGCCCCACAAAATTCTCCAAGTTGAAACTGGCAACAACGAATTCCGCCCCGCATACCGGTGCCACCACCAGAACCAATACCACCGAGAACAATCTTCCCATTTGCATGCCCAAAGCAAAACACCCGCGCCGCCCTCTGTAAAGTGTTGGCGCAACCAAACCAACTCTGCTAGGCTGCCCGTCCTTTAAATGGAATCCACCAAGCCACTGCACGACGAGCAAAGTCGCCGCGACGATCGCAACCTACGCATCGATAAGGTCGGCGTCCGCAACCTGCGCTTCCCCATCCGCATCCGCGACAAGGCCCATGAGCATCAGGACACAATCGCCACCCTAGGGATGTATGTCGATCTTCCACACCATTTCAAGGGGACACACATGAGCCGTTTTCTCGAGGTGCTCAATACTCACGGCAACGTCGTACACGTCGAAAACATTCCCGACATTCTCGCCGCCATGCAGAAGCGCCTCGACTCCCAAACCGCCCATCTGGAATTGGACTTTCCCTTCTTTCTCGAAAAAGCCGCGCCCGTCACCGGCAAAACAGGCTTGATGGATTACCAAGCCCGCTTTGATGCAACTGCAAACGGAACAGAAATAGACTTTGTCCTCGAGGTTCGCGCCAACGTCACCACCCTCTGCCCCTGCTCCAAAGCCATCAGTGCCGCCGGAGCCCACAACCAGCGCGGGCAAGTCACCGTGCAACTGCGCACCAACGAGACAGTCTGGATTGAGGATGCCATCGAAATCGTGGAAGCCTCTGGCAGCAGTGAACTATACTCACTTTTGAAAAGGCCCGATGAGAAGTACGTCACCGAGGCCGCTTATGAAAATCCAGTTTTCGTCGAGGACTTGGTCCGCAACGTCGCCCTACGCCTAAACGCCCATCCGCACGTAACCTGGTATAAGGTTGAAGCCGAGAATTACGAGAGCATCCACAACCACAACGCCTACGCCTGCATTGAAAAAGGCTGAAAAACAAGTGCCTATTTAGACCGTTTTTGGGATTAAAAAAGCCTCTTTTTTTTGTGGCATTCTTGATTTCTTCTGCTACATTCCCCAGCCCTTTAACTGGGAATATTTTGAGCAAAGCCAAGACAGCTAAGAAAAAAGCGGCCCCAAAGAAAGCCGTGAAAAAGACCGCTAAGCGCAAGGCTCCCAAAAAAGCCAAGGCTGCCTCCGCTGCTGCCATTCTGGGCTACAAGCCGGTCAAGACAGCTAAACAAGCCTCCGACTGGCGCCCAGTCAACGCCGGCCGCATCAAGCCGGAGTGGAAAAAATACTACGACATTCTCCGTGAACTTCGTGCCCGGCTGCTCGACCAGATGAGCGACCTAAAAAAGGAATCCGCCGAGGAAATGACCAGCTATTCCATGCACATGGCCGATAGCGGCACCGACAACTTTGACCGGGATTCAGCCCTGAGCCTCCTCTCCTCCGATCAGGACGCTGTATACGAAATCGAGGAAGCTTTGCAGCGCATCGAGAAGGACTCCTACGGAGTCTGCGAAATCACTGGTAAACCAATCCCCAAGAGCCGTCTGAATGCCATTCCGTGGACTCGTTTCACTGTAGACGCCCAAGCCAAGCTCGAGCGCGACGGTGCCCTGCAACGCCGCAAACTCGGAAGCCTCGGCACCATTGATGGGGCTTCGGGATCCAAGGAAGCCGACGAACCTGTCGAAACCCCGAAAGCCAAGGCTAAGAAAAAAGCTGCCAAGAAGAAAACTGCCAAGAAGGCGAAAACCAAGAAATAACCATGCCCAGGGAAATAGTCATCCTAGAGTGCACTGAGGCCAAAAACGAAGGCAAGCCGCCCTCGCGCTACATGAGCACGCGCAACAAGAAAGTCCAAACCGAGCGCGTCGAGAAAAAGAAATATAACCCCCACTTGCGGCGCCATACCCTGCACCGCGAGATCAAGTAAAATGCCCCGCAAAACTAATTCTGATCGTAACTCACGCGGTCGCCGCACCACTACCGAGCGCCGCACACCACGCCCGCGGCCAAAGGTTGATTTCACCATCGACGCGCTGGAGCCCAAGAACGTCAACCTGCTTCGCCAATACGTCACTGACCAAGGCCGAATCCTGCCACGCAAATACACCGGATTACCCGCACACTACCAACGCCAACTCACCCGATCCATCAAGCGCGCGCGCCAGATGCTGTTGATGAAGTAACCATTTAGCTAACCCGCCGCCCTCCAATGTCGGCGGGTTTACTTTGACATCCTTTTTGCAAATAATTTGCAACTACTAACCATGTGGCTTCAACTCCTAGTCCTGCTTCTTTCTGTAGGTGCGGCGGCGGCTACAGTGTTGCTGGGCAAGCTTGATCAGCCCCGCAACCTGAAGCTTCTCACAGCGTTCACCGGTGCTTACCTTATCGGGCTGACCTGCCTACATTTACTTCCCGAGGTCTTCGCCCATGCTCACCATGCAGAAGACGGGCCTCGCTGGCAAATCGGTGCGTTCATCCTCGGCGGATTTTTTATTCAAGTTGTATTGGAGAATTTCTCGCGCGGTCTTGAGCACGGTCATGCCCACAAGCCTCACGGCCCACTGCCTTTCAGCATGCTTGCCGGCCTCTGCCTTCACGCTTTTCTTGAGGCCACGCCGCTGGGTGCAGCCGCCATGCACCATGATCACGGCCACGCACATACGCACAATACCTCCCTTCTTCTCACGGCCATCGCCATCCATAAGTACCCCGTGGGCATAGTGCTACTGGCCATGCTGCTCCAGAGCGGCATTACGCGCGCAAAGGCATTTATGCTGCTGGGCGTGTTTGCTGCAATGGCACCTCTGGGTGCAGTGGCCGGCCAGCTCCCCATGTTGGCAGGACATCATCATTGGCTTCTGGCGATGGTGATCGGCATCTTTATGCACGTCTCCACCACCATCCTATTCGAGAGCGAGGAAGGACACCGTTTCGATTTCCGCAAAGGCACGGCCATAGCATTGGGCGCATTGCTGGCAATCCTGAGTATACTTGCACCACTTCACTAAACATGGATTCACTCCGCCAGTTCACCCACCGGCTGCGCCGCCGCGATCGCCGCATCACTGGCCCGCGCCAAGCCATTCTCGAAACCCTGCGCGCACAGGAACATCCTCTTGCCATTCGACAGATTCATGACGCACTACACGAACCCTGCGATCTCGCGACCGTCTATCGAGCCATGCATATGCTTGAAGACATGGGCATGGTTAAGCGTTTTGACTTTGGCGACGGCACTGCGCGATTCGAGTTAATTGCCGAAGGCGACGACGGTCATCATCACCACTTGATTTGCCGGAATTGCGCGACTGTCGTAGAGATTGAGGAGTGCTTTTCCAAAAAACTGGAGCAACGAATCGCAAACCAGAACGGCTTCACAGCCTTGACGCACAAGCTGGAGTTCTTCGGCCTTTGCCCCACCTGCCAGTAGTTAGGCCCCGATGGCGGCCTTTTGCGACGCCACCAACTCATCCACGCCTTTTCGCCCTAGCGCTAACAACGACTCCAACTCCGCCGGTGTAAATGTTGCTTCCTCACCCGTCCCTTGCACCTCGATGTAGTCACCCGCGCCAGTCATCACCAGATTCATGTCCACCGCCGCATCACGATCCTCCGTGTAGCACAAATCCAGCATCGGCTTGCCATCCACAACCCCTACGCTCACAGCCGCCACGTGATTAGCAATGGGATCTTCCAGCAGTAATCCGCTGTTAATCAGCTTATGTATTGCCAGGCTCACCGCCACAAACCCGCCCGTGATTGAGGCCGTCCTCGTACCGCCGTCTGCCTGCAGTACGTCACAGTCAATCCAGATCGTGCGCGGCCCCAACTTCTTCAAGTCCACCGCCGCCCGCATCGAGCGACCGATCAAACGCTGAATCTCCGTCGATCGCCCATCCACCTTGCCACGGCTGCTGTCACGCTTTTTTCGGTCCAGTGTCGAGTATGGAAGCATTGAGTACTCCGCCGTCAACCAGCCACCCTCAACCTCCTGTGCCTGCATCCAGCGCGGCACATCCTCCTCCACCATGGCCGCACAGATCACCCTGGTGTTACCCCACTCGATCAAAACCGATCCAGTCGCGTGAGGCGCGATCCCCTGCTGGAAACTCACTGGACGCAACTGGTCATTCGCCCGTCCATCCGCCCGGCCATTTTCGTTTTCGCTCATGAGGCGCGCGAGTCTATGGACAGAACACACGTGCGCAACCTTTTTCATCGCCACATCCGCTGCCTGCCGCCTAACGTTGCGTTGTGCTGACGGCCAAGCCATGGAAACCTTGGGAAGCGCTCATGCTAATGAGCCCTGTGTTACTGCCCTATCTGATAACACTTGTGGCGCAACCCGCCGGCACACCCAACACCTCCTCGTCCGAGGTGCCGCAACTCACATCCAGCTACGTCATCACCGATCTGATCCTGCATCTCGGCTACACCGCCCTAGCCATCGCCATCCTCATGCGGTTCCACGAGATCAAGCTTAACGACGTTATCGGCCATCGCAACGGACGCCTATCACGCATTTTCCCACTCTCCATGGCCTCTGGTGTTTTGTTTGTGGTGTTCGTTTTCATGTACTTTTTCTGGTACGACCTCGTCACCAATATCACTTCGGGTAGCGGACCCGAGACCCAGGATGTTGTCATTGAACTAAAGAAAGCCACCGACCAAGCCGACCCCCTGACCCTGCTGATACTTATCGCTCTGCCCGTCATACGCGCTCCAATTGTAGAGGAATTTTTTTTCCGCGGCCTGCTTTACCCCGCCATCAAAGCTACCGGACATCCAAAACTTGCCCTCATCACCACCGCCCTTTTATTCGCTGTCATCCACGATAACACCCGTGCGTTCATTCCGCTCGTAATCCTTAGCTTCCTGCTCACATGGCAATACGAACGCAGCGGAAACCTCATCAGCCCCATCCTCACCCACGCCACTTTCAACTTAATTAACTCATTACTGATTGTCCTCGTGGAATTCCCCCCAAACGCTTGATGAAGGAAACCGACCTCATCACCAAGCTCACCACCGACCTTCCCACCGACTCCTCCATAGATGTCGGTCCCGGCGATGATTGTGCGGTGATTAACGTGGATGGCAAAAACGTGCTACTCAAAACAGATGCTGTTGTAGAGGGTGTGCATTTCACTGCTGACACTCCACCGGAAAAGATTGGCCGCAAGGCTATTGCTCGACCGCTTTCGGATATTGCCGCGATGGGCGGACGGCCTTCGCATGCGGTGGTTACGGTTGGGTTGCCCGAGGATTTTGATGAGACGCGACTCAAGACCATCTATCGCGGTGCGGGTGAGATGGGCGAACAGAACGGCACGTACATCGTCGGCGGTGAAATCACGCGCAATCCAGTTTTGCTCATTTCCGTTTCGCTTATCGGCCATGTTGAAACCGACCGCGTGCTCACACGCAAGGGCAGCCGCGATGGTGACGCTGTTTTCGTGACCGGCGAACTCGGCGGCTCCATCGCTGGCAAGCATCTTGATTTCGACCCTCGACTGGCCGAGGCACGTTGGCTGGCAGAGCAATTTGAAATCCACGCCATGATCGACCTCAGCGACGGTCTCGCCACAGATTTGCGGTATTTGCTCGGCGACAACCTTGGGGCCGAGTTACTCACGCCAGCCATCCCCATCAGTCGCGCCGCCAAGGAACGCGCGCGCGATAATCCTGCGGGCAAAAGCGCGCTCCTCGCCGCGCTTACTGATGGCGAGGATTACGAGTTGCTCTTCACCCTTCCGTCCAAGCAAGCCGTGTCCCTGCACGACGATTGGAAAACGGCATTCCCTGAGCTTCCACTGCATTGCATCGGCAAAATCACCAGCCAACCAGGCTTGCATTTGCGCGATGACAAAGGCATCCAACCGTTCCATGCCCAAGGCTACGACCATCTCCAATAGCCCCGAGGAAACAATCGCGCTCGGCGAGGCATGGGCAACGCATGCTCGGCCCGGTTGGGTGATTGGACTGGAGGGCGACCTTGGCGCCGGCAAAACGCAGCTAGTCAAAGGCATCGCGCGTGGCTTGGGTATCACTGAGCCCGTTACTTCGCCCACGTTCACGCTGGTGTGCGAGTACAATGGCAAGCTGCCTTTGGCGCATCTCGATTTTTATCGGCTCGAAAATGATGAACAAATCCTGTCCGCTGGACTGGAGCCGTATTTTTCCCCGGAGGGCATCACGGTCATCGAATGGATCAACCGATGGACCGGGCCGCTCCCAGCCGATTACCGACACGTCACCCTCACTCAGACCGGCGAGAACGAGCGCCGCATTGAGCATGAAGATTCTCGCGCTTGAGTTCAGCAGCCGCCACCGCAGCGTGGGCATTACCGAGGGTGCCCAAGCACTTTCCCGTGTGGAGACCGACGAAGTCCGGCAATCGCCCCTCACCCTCATCGACCGCGCATTAAACGAAGCCAATCTTCCGCGCGAATCCATCAGTACCATCGCCCTCGGCACCGGCCCCGGCAGCTACACCGGCATTCGCAGCGCCATCGCCACCGCCCAAGGCTGGCAACTCGCGAGAAACATCAACCTCCTGCCCATCCC
>PBPF01000160.1 GCA_002724615.1 Verrucomicrobiales bacterium
ATGCGGAATTTCTCTCCGCTCTCGGTGTACGGATTGCCGGCCATCACGACAACCACACGACGTCCGCGGAGATCGTAAGTCCGTGGGCGCCCACGCCACACGCCCTCAATCTTGCGCTGGGCGTCACAGAGCGAGATGAATTTCTGCAGGAACTCCGGATTACAATGCTGGATGTCATCCAGATAAATCATCACGTTGTCGCCCATCTCCAGCGAGAGATTGAGCTTGGTGACCTCCTCGCGCGCGCCAGCATTGGGAGCATCCTCGGGATCAAGCGAGGTCACCTCGTGACCCAAAGCCGGTCCGTTAATCTTCATGAAGATGAGCCCCAGCCGGTTGGCGAGGTACTCCATCAGTGTCGTCTTGCCGTAACCGGGCGGCGACACCAGCAGCAGCAGGCCCATGAGGTCGGTGCGCTTTCCCTCGCCAGTGGAGCCGATCTGCTTGGCGAGATTGTCGCCCACCAACGGCAGGTACACCTGATCGATCAACTGGCTGCGTACAAATGACGTGAGCACGCGCGGCACAAATTCATTCAGTCGCATCGCCACACGCTCACGATCGATGAGGTTTTGCTTCATCTGCTGGTATGCTTCGTAGCGCGGCACGGCCTCGCGCTCGAATTCCTCCAGCCGCTCCTGAAAGCGCAGGTAGTCGAACGCATAATGGTTCTCATCCACCACCGCGTGCGCGCCCTGCATGCCCTCGACCGCACGACCGGTGGCCTCCTTTACTACCGCCTGTTTCTGGTGCAGTCCGCAGAATACCAGCGCGGCCACCTCATCGAGGTACTTATTCTCGCCATTACGCGTAAGCAGGAAACCGCGCACCCAGTCACGAACCAGCTGAAATTCACTGGCGGTATCCGCAGCCAACTTCTTGCGCGCGGCCGCAAACGCCTTTTCGCTCGCCTTTTTTGTCAGGTGCCTGTCGAACTCCGTTACCAGCTTGTCCGCTTCCTGACTAATAGCAAACTCCTTGCCCGCCACCACCTCGTGAAACAGGTATTCGCCCGCAGCGGCTGCATCCGAGCTGTCGAACAGTCCCGTGTCCTCCGCGAACACCTCTACTTGTGCCACCAGTGCCGTAATATACTCCGCCTGAACCGGGTCGCCCGGGAACAGCTCATTGCGCTTGGCGAAACCATCGAGCTTGGCCGCCCAGAGCTTCTGCGTGTCCGCGTCACAAAACTTTTGCCAATACACCATCGCGCACGCGCGCACTCGTGGATGATACCGCGCAAGCTGTAGTGCCGCATGTGTCGTCAACACCGTGTGCAGGATTCGAGCACCATCCTCGTCGTGAATGCCCTTGGTGTACGCCTCGGAATAACGGTCGGCCATGAACTGCTGCACCAGTCCCAAACGGGCGGCCTCGTCCATCTCCAGCACTTCGTCCAAACTGTGCCCATCGCCGTTGACAATCTTCTTCCACAGCAGATAGGCCAGATACTCCGATCGGTACACCTCGCGGTTTTCCGACACCACCTCCTGGCTCCAAACGGCGCGTGTATCCAGAAATTCCTCGTCGGTGATCGGCTCGAAATACTGGGTGCCTGTCAGGTGCAGACACTGGTCGTCGCCGCGCTGCACGATAGTGAGGTCGAGCGGCTGTACATTCACCGCGAACTTGTGCTTACCAAACTGGATGACATTCTGGCCGTCGACGAACAACTCCTGCTTGTCCTTTAATTGTCGCACCGCCTCCTCATGCAGGCTTTTCATTTGCGACTGCAGACCTTCCGCCTCACCCGCCTTCTCAAGTTCCATCAACTGCTCAACGACATTCCGGATCTTCTCAATGATCAGGTCCGAGGCCATGTAGCCGTTGATCTCGTTGATGTCCTCCAGCGTACCCAGCTTGTGCTGCACACTCTTGAGCATGCGCTCGGCGGAGGTCACCAGCGCGGCAGCCTTGCGGTTGCGCGCCTCCACTAACTGCAGCCGCTTCTGCTCAAACGCCTCCTCCAGTTCCAGCCGCTTGTCGGTGAGCTGCGCGATATACTCGTCAAAATCCGAGAAGGCCCCCTCCAGATCCTCCAGCTGCACGACCACACTGTTGTAGTACTCGTCGCATTTCTCCGGCGAATCGCTCATGTCCAGCGCGTTCACCGCCGACTGGCTCAGGAGCTTCATCTGCGCATCAAACTGCGCCGCACCTTCCACCGCCATCATGGACTTGATTTTCTTCTTCAGGGCTTCCTTGGTCTGGTTGACCGTCGTGAAAATTGCCGTGATGCCCTCAATAATCCGCGTCTGCTCGGTGGTGTCGTCAATCTTCAGGCTGTTGACGATGCGGATCAGCATCTCCAAATCCTCGCCAGCCTTTTGCACTTCTTCCTCCAATTCACGTGCCTCGGAAACCTTGGTCACCTCGCTCACGCGATCCTTTTGTTCCCCCGCACGCGTCCGGTAAGGATCCATCGCCTCGGGTGCCAGCAGGAACTTCACGCAGCGATTGGAGAGTTCATCGCTGTGGCGCACCACTTCCTGCTCCATCGCCTCAATGGCAGGCACATCCACGAAGCGAATCTCCTTAAGGCCAATCAACTCCCCGCGCAACGTGCGCAGGCCTCCAAGGTTGGCCACGAAATCATCCACCGACTTAAAGGATGCACGCTGCACCTGGCTAAACAACCGCTTGGCATCCTCCTGAGCCTTGGCCACATGCTCGCGTGCCTCAGCTTTAAGGCGACGCACCTTTTTGAACTCATCAATCGCCTTGCCCGCCGACTCAGCGATGTCGTTAAGCGCCGGCACAATGTCGCAGCCGGCTTCGTGCTTGAGCCACGCGAACGAGTCGGGAATGGATGACGCCCGGTGCTCCATGTCCGAGTAGAGATCCTCGTAGGGGTTCTCCTTCATGATGAGGGTCAGAACCTCGTGGCACTCCGCCAAGCAACGCACCACCGGCTTGTTCTGCACCTGAAAAAGATAATCCTCACGATCGCCCACCTCCGGCTCATGGCCGGGCGTAAAGAAGGGCGTCTGGTAACGGGAAAGGTCATGCTGTTTCTGCGCACTGTTGGCTGCCTCGAAGAACATCATCTGGCCATCCAGGAACACAGAGAACCCGCCGCAACAGATGCGCTCCGGCACCTCCTGCTGGATCAGCCGGTAGGGCATTAACGCGTAAAGGCCTTCCATGCGGTTGAAGAACACGTAGAGCGTGTCCTCGCCATTAGGCGAACTAACGATGCGCTCCAGCACCATCTCGCCCTCGTCACTCTCAAACCGCTTCAACTCGCCGGTCTGCAGGTAGTAGCCATCTGGGAAAACCACCCCGTGCTCCTCCGGCAACAAGACGCAGGCCTGCCCGAGTGAGTCCACCCGGTGCACCTCCTGCAGCTTGGAGTTGTATATAAAATGACGCCACTGCTTCTCCTGATACGGCAACACCTTCAACAACACCAACGAACCCTGCACGGCGTATTCAAACTGGGCATCGTCCACCTTCTGGTTGGGATTCTCCACCGACTCGGCATGGATGCCCTCGCCGGAACGCGTGTTGTCCTCTACCTTGATCGTCAGATCGCCGCCCACACACTCCACGAACACCTTGTTGTCGATTGACACGTGGGGATGGTCGCCCGACCTAAAAGCGTCGCGTGCAGGGTGCCGCCAGGTGAAGTTGTAAGCTGCAGGAAAAGCCCGTTCATTGTACTCACTGTCCGCGCGCGCGCTAAGGAAACGCAGCACGCCCTCGTTATACTCCCACTTGAACACATGAACGTCGTCCACGCGCTTGCCGGTGCGGAAAACCATGAACAGGTCAGAGCCGATCAACGAAAACTTGGCGAACACCGTGTCGTCAAAGATCTTATACAGCCGCTTGAATTCATCCTCGAAATTCGAATCACGCAGCATGTCCAGCCCCGTCTCACGAAACGTCGAAGCTGACTCATCATACTCGTACGCCGCGAAAACGTCCTGCAGCTCGTACTCTTGCTTCAAGCCGAAGCGCACATTGAACCCAAAAAGAAATTTTCCCTGCCCCAGCTGAATCATGTCACGAGGCACGCAGTTATGTTCCGTGGCAATACGATGGGTGTTTAACAGGCCAAACTCCACCGAACCGAAAACTTCCCGTCGGCGCGTGTCCAGCCGCTCCATCCGCTCACGCAACACCCGCCCCTGCTCCAGCAAGCGCTGCCGGATGATATCGTACGCTCCACCCTCCAGTGCCTGTTGGCCCTGAGCCTCCGGGTTTTCTGGCGTGCTTTCCGCCATGGCAATTCTCCCCAGCCGGTCGGATGGCTACTTGGAAGCCTTATCGTCCAGCAACAACCCCGCCAGCGTGTCGCCCAAGCCTGACTCGCGCACCGCCTTCTGCGCAGACCGCATTAGCGCGCGCGCCGTCGAGTCATCGCTCGAGGCAATCAGCTTCGTCAACAATGCCGAGATCGTCAGGTTCTTCACGTCCTCCGACGTCATCCCCAAGTCCTGCACCCAACTGCGCAACTGCGACTTGAAATGATCCGGGTCACCGGTGAAGAAAGTGTTCTTCACGTCTGTTAACGCCTGGCTGTTGTTCAGCAACCGATCCACCGTCTTGCCCTGCTTCACCGAGTTCACGACCTTCTCGAAGAAGTCGTTCTCGCCGCCGACAATGTCGATGTGCGCGCTCTTGAGTGCCTCGCCCACGACACGCGCCTGCGCCTCGGCCACGTCCTTCTGAATCTGGATTTCCGCCAGATCCACATCGCGGTCCTTGGACAGCTGCAGCCTGAATTCCTCGTGCTCCTTGCTGGCCTGGTTGAACAGCTCAATGGCTTTGGCCATCTCAGTTTTCGCCGTTGCATCTGCCAGTCCCATCTTCTCGCGGCCGGCCGCCTCCGCGCCCTTGATCGCGTCAATCGACGTGCCCTCCGCAGTGCCCTTGGCGGAAATCGCTTCGCCTTCCGCCTTGCCCTTGGCGGAAATGGCCGTAGCCTCGCCCGTGCCCTCGGCAGACTTCGCCTTGCCGGCCGCCTCGCCCTGCTTCTGGGTCACCTCTGCTGAGGCAAATCCCTTGGCCTTGTCCGCCTCCGCATCCGCCTTCTTAGCATCAGCCTTGGCGGTGATGACCCGTGCTTCGGCCAATCCGTCGGCCGACTTGATTGCCGCCGTGCCCTCGGCCTCCTGTTGCATCGCGTGATTTTTCTTCTCCGAGGCATCCGCCTCGGCGGCCGCCAGCGTCCGAATCTCCTCTGCCGATCGCTCTGCTTTTTCCTTTGCGGCATCGGCCACCGTGATGGCCCGGAATTTCTCCTTTTCCGCCCGCTCCTGGTCAGCCTTCCGATCTGCCTCCGCCTTCTTCACGTCGGCCACCAGTGCGGCTTCGGCAGTAGCGTTCGCCTCGACCAGCATGACCCGCTTAACACGATCGGCCTGCATGTCTGCTTCGGTGTCCAGCACGTTCTGTTCTTGCTCCTCGGTCGCCTTCTTCTTCACCGCCAAGCCGGCCTTACTTTCCTCTACCTCGTTTTCTTTGGCGATCACCACGGCGTTCTTCTCCTGCTCAGCCAAGCCTATGAGCCGTTCCCGAGTTATCTTTGCCTCCTGGCCTTCCTTGACCGTCTCCTCTTCCAACCGTGCTTTATCCTTCTGCACACTATATTGCCTTTCCTGCACTGCACGAGTCTTGTCCTCGCTCCGCAGTTCCACATTCTGTTGCTGCTCAAGATCGGCAATCTGGATCTTCTCACGGTTTTCCGCTTCCACTTGGGCCGCGGCGGCTTCCTCCACTGCCTGCGACTCGCGGATGGCCCGGCTCTTCTTGAACTCGTCATCCTTGTTCTGCCGCTCCAGCTCACGCTTGGCAATGTCAGCCTCGGTGTTCTTTTGCTCCACCTCCACCTCCATTGCCCGCGTCCGCTCGTTGGTCAACTCATTCTGACCGGCCGTGATGTCGTTGATCTTTTTGATGCCTTGGGCATCGAGTACGTTCCCCGGGTCGTGGTCATCGCGTGCTGCCTGCTCCAGGTAATCAATCGCCACGTCATTCAACTCATAGCCGTTCAGGTCGCTCCCGATGAAATCCTCCACCATCGTCCGGAACTCCACCCGTTTCACGTATAGGTCGGCAAATTCCATCTGCTTACCGGCCGCCTTCAGTGCATCGGAAAATTTCGCCTCGAAAAGCTCCCTCAACAGTTCCGGGTCCGAAGCCCGGTCCGCGCCCACGGCCACCGCTACCTCCTTGATCCGCAACGGGTCCGGATGCACTCGAACGTAGAATGCCACCTCGATGTCCGCTCGGATGTTGTCCTTACAGATCAGACCCTCCTTGCCTTTCCGGGCAACCACCAGCTTCTGGATAGAGATGTCCATGATGTCCCATCGGTGGGCGAACGGAATTCGAAGCATCCAATCGTCGGTCACTTTCAGCCCGCCAATGCCTGTCCGCACGCCGGCCTCGCCCGCCTGCACCTTGCGAATGCAAAACGCCAACATTAC
>PBPF01000161.1 GCA_002724615.1 Verrucomicrobiales bacterium
ATCGAGACAAAGGATATGGCTTTGCTTCACGCCACCATGCGGCACAAGCAGTTTGCCTTTCACATACAACGGCGAGGTGAAGGATAAAAAGCCGCCCGGAAAATACTTGCGCCACAACACACGGCCGGTGTCCTGCTCGGCGGCGATGACCTGACCCTCGGCAGTGTGTGTGTAAAGCCGTCCGCCACCGCAAACAGGCAGGTGCTTCACCGTGCCCTCCAGTCGCCGCGCCCAGCGCATCCGCAACGGCGGCTTCAGCCCCTGATCATTCGAGTTGCTGCCGGCGAAGTCGCCATAGTTCGTGTACCAGTCAAACTTCCCTGCCGCCAACGGGCCTTTCAATGGACTGCGAATTTTCGTGATACCCAAGTCGCGCTTTGGCAACGGCGCTTTGCCGCCCGCGCCGTATATATAAAGGTGCCCATCCTCGCTCCCTGCGATGATTCGTTCATCGGCAACCGCCAATGGCGCGGAAATCACCGCGCCAAATGCCGTTGGCAACGTCCGCGCCTTGCCACCTTGCAATGGCACGATGTGCACCTTGCCATCGAGCCCGCCGTACACCACATGCTTGCGCGTCAACACCGGCGGGCAAATCGACGCCGCCGCATTCAGCACCTCCGTCTTCTCATCTACATGCCGACAAAGCCCCATGCCCTCCTCCGGCCGCACGCGGTAGACGACTCCATCGCGCGTGGCAACAGGGGCGAAACTGAGCATGCCAGGCGTGCGAATATCCGTTTGCGTGCCCTTGACGAAATCAACTTTCAGTTCATCGCCATTGAGCCTCATGGATTCCACGCGCCCGGCGTTGTCGCGCCGATGCCATTGCACGTACACATTGCCTTCGGTATCGGCGCTTTGGCCGAGCGTGGCTGGAAACTCTGAGCCTGCGAATTGCGGAATCACCGCCACCTTGCGCAAATTCGGCTTCGCGCCGGCATCTTCAAGGAACACCGTCCGCCCGCCGGCGGGCATGACGACGGTTTTGCCAATCAGCGCGATGTCGCGCGAGCACACGAAGTGATCCTTCCACGTCACACGGTCGCCGCGAAACTTCACCCAGTCCGCCCCAAGCCATCGGTTGCCCTTGAAACCAACCACCTCACGCACGAAATCCCATTCCCACTGCACCTCGCCCTTTGCCGACAGCGCAAACACTCGCGCTCCCAGCGTGGCCACGTACACGCGCCCATTGCCTGCCGCTGGCGCGGAGAAAATCGGCTCGCCGAGATCCAGCCGGTTGATAACCTTGCCCGTGCTCCGCTCGAGCACGTAATAAAACCCGGCCGTCGTGCCGACATGCAAAAACTGGCCGACGACCGTCGGTGCGGCGACGTTGTTGCAATTCCCAGCGCCACCCGCAGTGCGAAATCTCCACTGCACCCGTGCCGAGGCAATGTCCACCGCGTGCACCACGCCCGAACCATCCACCACATACACCACCCCATCCTTCACCACCGGCGCCGCCTGAATCGCATCGGTCAACGGCACCGCCGCCTCAAGGCCGAGGTTGACCTTCAGGGTCACGTCGGGCACATCGCCGGAGCGAAGGGCATTGCCTTGCAGCTGCGGCCAGTCGGCTAGTGCCAGATTGGACAGTAAAAGAAAAACAGGAAGCAGGATGCCGAAGCGCGTGGTCATGCGAAGATGCTATCGCGCCGGGAGGCATTTGTCCGCACAAAACAACCTTGCCGCCGTTCCCATTCGGCGGAAGACTGTCTCTTTAGTGAAGTATCTTCCCGCCATGCTTCTGCTGGCCGCGTTGACGGCGCGCGGGGCGGAGCGTGTGGCGGACGGACTGGTGGCGTTGTATGACTTCGGCGCGCCCCAAGGTGCGGTGGTGAAAGACCGCTCGGGCCTCAAGCCAGCCTTGGACCTGCGCATCGCGCGCCCGGCCAATGTTCAACGCACTGCGGGCTCGCTTGAGATTCGTCAAGGCACGGTCATCGCCTCCACGCAACCGCCCACGCGCATGTTCAATGCGCTGCGGCAGTCAAACGCACTCACGGTGGAGGTGTGGTTCCGACCTGCCAATTTGAAGCAAAAAGGCCCGGCGCGGCTGGTGACTCTTTCCAAGAATACGTCCCTGAGAAATTTCACCATTGGCCAGGAAGGCGCCGCGCTTCAGGCGCGCCTGCGCACATCGCGCTCGTCCCTAAATGGAATGCCTGCGGTGGAGACGGGCCGACAATTGGCGCCGAAGATCACCCACGCGGTTTACACGCGCGACCAAGCCGGCCGCGCGACGGTGTTTGTGGACGGCAAGCGTGCCGGTGGGCGAACGATTGCCGGGACACTGGCCAACTGGGACCGCTCGCACCGGCTCGCGCTCGGCAACGAGCTTTCCGGCGATCGGCCGTGGCTGGGCACGCTCTACATGGCGGTGATCTACAACCGTGCGCTGACAGCAGCAGAGGTGGCGCGCAACTTCCAGGCTGGCGCCCACGCACGGATGGATCCGACCAAGCTGGCGGCCGCCGAGAATGAAAAACTTTTTGAAACCAAGATTGCGCCGCTGCTGGCCCGGCACTGTGTGGAATGCCACGACCCCGCCACGCGCAAGGGCAAACTGGATCTGACCCAACGAGCCACGGCATTCGCCGATGGAGACACAATCGTGGCCGGCAAAGCGAATGCCAGCGCACTTTGGGAGATGGTGGCCGATGATGAGATGCCAAAGAAGCGACCGGCAATGTCTGTGGAGGAAAAGGCGGCGCTAAAACGGTGGATTGATGGCGGCGCGAAGTGGACGCTCGCGCGCATCGATCCGGCGGTGTACGCGCATGGCGAACAGGCCGGCGTGAACTGGGTGCGGCGACTGACGGTGACTGAGTACATCGCCACCGTGCGCGCTGCCACGGGTGTGGACATCACGGCGGACGCGCGTGCTTTGCTGCCAGCGGACCTACGGGCGGATGGATTTTCCAACACGGCGTACAACCTGAATGTTGACCTCAAACACATCAACGCCTATGCGCAATTGGCCGGACGCATCGTGAAGCGGATGAAAGTGCGACCGTTTGCGCAGCGCTTTGGTGGCAACGGAAGTTTTACTGACAAGAAAATGCGCGCCTTCATCGGGCGACTGGGACGCTGGATGCTGCGCGGGCCGCTGGAGGAACGCGAGGTGGATCTCTACCGTGGGATCACCACCACCGTGGTAGCCAATGGCGGCAACTACGATGAGGCCGTGGCGCTCGTGCTCGAGGCCATGCTGCAGTCGCCCCGGTTCATTTACCGGATGGAACATCAACAGGCCGGGCGCGTGAGTGATGCGGAACTTGCGGTGCGCATGAGTTATCTGTTGTGGGGCGCGCCACCGGATGCAGTATTGAATGAGGCCGCCGACCGCAGGCAGTTGTCCAGCGCCGACCAGATTCGTGTGCAGATCAACCGCATGCTCAAGGATTCGCGCACGCAGGAACGCTCGATTCAGTTTCTCAGCGAATGGCTGAATCTCAATCACCTCGCCAACCTACGTCCGGACAAAAAGCATTTTCCCAATTGGCAACCCGCGTTGGCCGTAGACATGCGCACGGAGACAGTGGCTTTCTTTAACGAGATTGTCTGGAAACAAAACCGGCCGTTGTCCGATTTGTTGAACGCGCAATTCACGCACCTCACGCCGCGACTGGCAAAACACTATGGCCTGCCGGTGCTGGAGGACGACGAAGGCACGCTGCGCTATGATCTAACGAAAATTCCCGCGCGTGGCGGGTTGCTCACGCAGGGCAGCGTGCTCACGCGTGGTGGCGATGATGCCTCGATGGTCACACGCGGGCTGTTCGTGATGCATGATCTGCTGCGTGGTGTGGTGAAAGATCCGCCACCCTGTGTGGACACCACACCAGTGCCCAGTCAGCCGGGCCTGAGCCAGCGCGCCATCGCCGAGAAGCGCATTGCCAACGTCAACTGCGGCGGATGTCACAGCAAGTTTGAACCGCTCGCCTTCGGGCTGGAACGCTTTGACGGCTTGGGGTCGTATTTTGTAAAGGACAACCACGGCAACCGCCTGCGCGAGGATGGGCAAATCTTGTTTCCGGGCGCAGCCAAGCCGATTGCTTACCGTACATCCGCCGAGTTAATGAACCACCTTGCAGCCAGCGATCGCGTGCGTCAGAGCATAACGTGGAAGCTCACGCAATTCGCGCTGGGTCGACCGCTGGGCGCGCGCGATGCCCGGCACGTGCAGACCATCCACCGAGCTGGCTGGCAAAAAGGCGGCACCTATGCCAATCTCGTTATGGCCATTGTGATGAGCGAATTGTTTCAGACCCAGCCGTCGGAGAATCACGAATGAAGACGCACTTGAATCGACGCACCTTGCTCAAGGGACTGGGAACAGTCAGCGTCGGCTTGCCGTTGCTGGAGGAGATGATCACCGCCAACGCGCTCGGCGCCGCGCTGGCCAAAGTGCCTGTCCGTGCGTTCAACGTATTTTTCGGGCTCGGCATCCCCGCACCACTGCAGACCGAAGGCTTTGACGATGTGCTCGAACCGCTCAAGCCGCTAAGTAAAAAGCTGCTGATCATGCGCAATGTCGACCATGTGCGCTGTGATGTGCGTGGCATCAACGCCCACTTTGACGGCGCCACGGCATCCTTCACTGCTCAACCAGCGGGCGGCGAGGCCAAGGCCGGCGGGCCGTCCATCGATCAAATGGTCCGCCACGCGCATCATCCACAGGGCCTGCCCGCTGGCATGGTGCCGACGCTGGTGGCCGGCACATTTTTTCGCCGCAGCCGCGTGGGACGGTATCATCACAGTTACACGCTCGACGGTACGGTAGCCGCGCGCATGCAGGAGAAGCCGCGCGATCTCTTTGACCGTGTGTTCGGCACGCTGGCCAATGCCAATGACGCCGATGCCCGCGCGCAACGCCTCAAGCGCAGCGTGCTCGATTCGGTCGTCGACCAATATCGCTTTTACACCGGCCCCAATTCACCGCTCGGCGCGGCGTCCAAGGGGCGTGTGAAGGATCATCTCGATCGCATTCGCGAATTCGAACAACGCGCCTTTGCCCTGCCGCACAAGAACGGCAAAGGCCCC
>PBPF01000162.1 GCA_002724615.1 Verrucomicrobiales bacterium
CAAGCTTGCCTTCCTTGTCACGAAGGAGAGCGGCCTGTTGGTCGCCATACTTGTCGACTTGGACAGCGCCGTGGAGAGCCTCGACAACTTCAATGCCCTGCGGGTCCTTGGCGACGTTGCGGTCGCGGCGTGCGGCTTTCTCGTTGGTCTTATCCTTTGCGCTGACGGCGATGTGTTTCATGTCGATGCGGGCCGCCCAGTATTTGCTTGGCGTATATTTAAAGGGCTTGTGGAAACGCATGGTGTGGGTGACCAGCCAGTTTTTGCCGCCACTCCGGTAGGTGAACATGTCGACGGGGCGGTTGCCGGAGCCGAGTTCAAGCACGCTCGTGCCCTTGACTTGGCCGCCGTTCTCAATCTGCGAAAGTGGGAACTTGGCGATGGGTGTGCAGGCGAAGGAGCCGACCATGTACGGCGCTCCTTCCTGTTCGTAGAGTACAAAGCTCTGGATGGGCGCGCGGGTTTCCCAGCGTCGATGGGCGACGTGGTAGGTGTCAGTGCTGTAAGTACTGGCGGCGGTGCCTGAGGCCAGCGGCAGGGGCAGGGAGAAGATGCGGCTGCGGAATGCGTCGTTGCTCTGGCCGGCAACGAGGATGCGACCAGCGGCTAAGCCGACATCGGCAATGCGGGCGATATTGAGTTTTTCGTTCAACTTGGCGCGTACCCATTTGGCCTTGGGGTTGAGGGGGGCAATCTTGCCGCCGTCTCTTACGGTGAGGACGGTGGAGACGCCGTCACTTCGGCGCACGGAAAGGAAGACGGTGCCGGTCTCGGGGTTGACGGCAAGGTCGTTGACTTGCACGGATTTTGCGCCGAGCGCACCGGCGATCTTCTTGCCAATGTCCTTCACACCGTCCTTGATGGGCTTGAAGGCGCCGCGGTCGCCGGTGTCGATGGCAACAACGGAGCCACCTGCCTCGGCGACAAGCAGCAGGCCGTAGGGGCCGGCATGCAGGTTGCCTGCATTGTTGAACTTGAGACCGCCGGTCTGCGGGTTTTTCAGGTAGGCACTGGCTGCGGTGGGTGGTGCATCGCCCTTGGCAAATAGGTTTCCGGCAAGGGTTAGGGACAGCAGGGAGAGAAGAATCTTTTTCATGACAATCAGTGGATGCGGGAAGTGTACGCCGCGCCCGATGGCTGGCAACCTTTTTGCAGGATAAATCAGAGGGCGGCCTGAAGGATGGCCGTGAGTTCGGCGTCGTCGAGGTCGGCGGGATTGGCTTTCATGCTACTGGCATTTCGGGCCTTGGTGATAATGTCGGGGAAATCGGCTTCCTCAATGCCATGCTTGGCGAGGCGCGGTATCTGAAGGTCGGCTGCGAGTTGGGCGAGCCAGTGGGAGCCGTCGTCCGTGCCGAGCATTTGCCCGACCTCGCGAAAACGATCTGGGGCATGACGGGAATTGACCTTAAAGGCATGCGGGAGAAGGGCGGCGCAGAGGGCTCCGTGAGGGGCTTGGTACATACCGCCAAGCGGCGCGGCAAAGCCATGAACGGCGCCAAGTCCGGCGTTTGCGAGGGCGAGTCCGCCGGCTAGGGAGGCAAAGGCCATCTCGGTGCGGGCATGGGGGTCGCCTTCGCAGGCGGGGCGAATGGCGCGCGCGGCGCGTGGGATGGCTTCGCGGCAAATGGCGTCAGTAAGGGGGTTGGCGCGTCGGCTGGTGAATGGCTCAATGAGTTGAGTGAGGGCATCCATGCCGGTTGTGGCGGTGATTTCGGGAGGCAGAGCATGGGTCAGTTCGGGGTCAATAATGGCAAGGCGCGGTAACATGCGGGGATGGCGCAAACTGACCTTGACCTTGTGTTCAGGAGAGGCAAGGACGGCATTGCGGGTGACTTCAGCGCCGGTGCCAGCGGTTGTGGGGATGGCTATGACGGGGAGGGGGTCGTGCCGCAGGGGCTGGCCTTGGCCGATCACCTCGAGATAGTCCAGAGGCGGGCCGGGGTTTGTAGCGAGGGCGGCGATGGCCTTGGCGGCGTCAATGGCGCTGCCGCCACCGATACCGACGATGGCGTCGCAACCTTCGGCGGCAATAATGCCGGACTCAATGTCGGCAAGTGTGGGTTCGCCGGGGATGGCGTGGAGGGTACAGTCGGTGTCGTGCAGGGTGTTGAGGAGTGGCCGGGCGCGGTCTGGGTTGCGACCGGTTACGATGAGCACGCGCTGGCCATAGGCGCGAAGCGCTGGGGCGGCTTCAGTAAGTTTGCCGGGGCCAAAGGCGATACGGGTGGCGGTGGCGAACTCAAACACCGTTTCACCAGCCATCGTCATCAGGGAATTGGTTGGTGTATTTCACGGCTTGGCGGGGTTCTGCCATCATGTCGGCAACGGCGTCGCGCCACTGTTTATAGTGGTCGGTTTCCTTGTGGGCAGCGGGTGCGGTTTCATCGCGATAGACTTCCACAAGCAGGAAACGTGTGGGATCGTCGTTTTGCTGGCAGACATCGAAGCGGGCGATGCCGGATTCCTTTAGGCTGTTGCTGGCGTTCTCAAGGGAGGCAGCGCGGAAGGCATCTTCGGTGCCTTCCTTGACGTGGACGTGTACGTGGACAATGAGCATTTTTCGGATTGTTTTTGGTGAACGGCTGGAGTTTGGCGCAGGCGAAATATTTTTTCAATTCCATGTAAGAAAATGGAGGCGGGCCACGATGTATGGATGTGGTTGGCAGACCCACAACATACGGCAGCATGAATAAGCGGACAAAACTGACCCTCGGAATTCTCACGGCAACTGCACTGGTGGCTTGGCTCGCGTTTTCTCCGCGACCGGAAGCACCGGCGTTGCCACCGTCGTTGATGGAGGTGGCGGAGGATGCGGTAGTGGAGCAACGGCCAATTGAGGCGGTTAAGGCGGATCAGTTGGTGAGGATCGCGCCAAATGCGCGATTGGAGATTGGCCGTGTGGGGGGCAGCTTTGTTTTTAAGACGCCGGGAGGTGAGGCGTTGACAGTGGAGATACATGAGATCGAGCAATTGCCCGATGGCGGAGCGGTGAGCCACGGCAAGGTGTTTGGTGACGCGGATAGCGCGGCGTTTTTCACTGTGAATGGCGAGGTCGTAGCCGGGACGGTGGAACTGGGTGATGAGCAGACCTTTGAGTTGAATTTTGCCGGGAATGGTTTGCATCAGGTTGCGGAAATAGATTTCGAGGCGCTGGACCAGAACTGCGGCACTTGCACGAATCCTCCGCAGGTGCCCGCAGGGGTGTTGCCGCCGGGGGTGACGGTCGAGCACGACGGGGGCATGAGCATTTCACAGCAGGCAGCGCAACAACGCCGCGACATTCGTGCGACACTGCGGGTTTTGACCAGTGGTGTTGACCGCAGCCCGGGCGACACTTTTTACGCGCCCGTCACTTTTGCCCGGAGGGCCGGGCGGGGTTTGTCCACCCGCCTTCCCCGGAATAACAACAACAGTGGTCTGCAAACCAAGGGGAGGGATGGAGGTTCTGGTTCTGCCCAAACTGGAACCAAGAACAAATCCTCCCGGCAGTCCGGGCAGAAAAAAACCAAGAACGGCGGCAGTTGCAATGGCAACAAGGGCAGCGGCAATCAATCGTCCAATAATAATAGTAACGGCCGGTCGAGTGGCGGAGGCGGGGTGGACCTGATGATCGTCTACACTTCGGGATCAGCCGCGCGGTTTGGGGGCGAGAAGGGGATTGAGGCCCGCATTCGCCTTGTGGTATCGCAGGCAAACAAGGCCCTGAGTGACAGTAAGGTGAATGCCAAGCTAAACCTCGTGCACACGGCCAAAGTTAACTATCGCTCCACCGGTAATCGTACGTCTGACCTATTCAACATGTCCTTTCGCAAGACTGCCCTGCGTGGGGAAGTGGCCAAGTTGCGTAAAAAACATAAGGCCGATCTGGTATCGATGATCACTGAGCGGGACGGTGGCGGCGTGGGCTTCCTGCTCACGCGCAAGCGGACGACACCCGCCATCGGCTTTAATGTGGTCTGTGCAAAATCTCTTTTTGCGGGCGTACTAGCCCACGAGTGTGGCCA
The DNA here is from genome assembly GCA_002724615.1 of Verrucomicrobiales bacterium. Taxonomy (GTDB): domain Bacteria; phylum Verrucomicrobiota; class Verrucomicrobiia; order Limisphaerales; family UBA1100; genus UBA6614. The sequence continues at coordinate 4,008 of PBPF01000162.1, forward strand.
CAACATGGGCTGCCAACACGCCAAGGGCGACCCCCAAGCACGCGGTGGTATCACAAAGTATGCCTACGGTCATCGGTTCCGGGCCAGTGACAAGAATGGTGCGTCGCGCACTTATCGCACCATCATGGCCTATGCCCCGGGACGGCGGGTGGGTCATTTCTCCAATCCGAACGTCACTTACAAAAACACCCCAACCGGCATCGCTGGAAAGGCTGACAACGTCAAAGTGCTCAACGAGACCGCTAAGATTGTGGCTAAGAATTTCTGAAACAAAAGTAACCGGGCCGCGCCGTTTCCCGTCCAATTCACTGTGGACGGGTAAACGTGTTTTCCGGTCCCTAGACGAAAATGGCTGAAACCGAACAAAAAGCGGGCAAACTTGGCTTTTACGCAGGTTTGACTGCGCTTATCTTGCTGCTGATCCTTACACTTGTCTCGTGGAAAACCCCGACGCAGGACTTGGTGAAGCCGTTGGCGGCAGGCGTGCCCTTGGCTGGCCCTTCTGCCGAGTCCACCCTCGGCATCACCAAAAATGAGCGGGCCGTCACTCTTGATCCCCGCATCGCCGAGATTCTACTGCAGGAGAAAGGCACGATTAACTTGGAACTAGAGCCGGGACGAAAACTCGTCATCGACTTTGAGCGTACTGTCTACGAGCCGCCGAACATCGCCAGCGTGCGAGGAGAAATCCGTGGCATACCAGGCAGCTTGGTTTTGCTGGAGAGCTACAAGGGTGCCGTCGCCGGCGAGATAACCTATCCGGATGGTCGCCGCCTGCAGGTGCAGATTACCGATCGGGATGGAAAACAGCACGTTGTCTTCCAGCTTGATGATGACAAGATGGTGGTCGACCACGCCCTGCATGAACACTTCAAGACCGAGATGCACAATGCTTTCCCAGAAGGTAAGGTGCCCGAAGGCAACATCATCTCACAACCACAGCTTCCTTGGAATCAAACCGTGCCTGTCCCTGGCATGCCTTGGTTTACCACCACCCTCATTGGAACCAACCCTTGGCCGCAGTTGACCAATGTCTACGGACCGCCCGTCATCAGTCTCATGGTTCTCTACACGCCGCAAGCCGAGGATCAACTCGCCGGATTGCTTGGCATCCAGACTCGCATCCGGCTTGCCATGAGTCAGATCAACGCGTGCCTTGAGAAGAGTGGCACCTCTGCCGAGATCCGCCTCATCCACACCGAGAAAATCGACTACACCGCGAGTGGCAGTCTCAACAACGACCTTCTAACCATGACCTACGGTGTTGGTCCCGTAATGCCCGAGGTGCACAGCCTTCGCCTCCAGCACCGTGCCGACCTTGTCTCGCTCATCGTTGAGTCCTCCCCTAATAACGTTATGCACGGGGCCTCCTGGATGCTGACCGACTTTGTCCCCGCACCCGCCTTTGGCTTCAACGTCATTGAAGCCCCCTACATCAACAGCTCTGTCTGGGTTCACGAAATCGGCCATAACCTAGGTTGCAACCATGCCACCAATGACGTCGGCGGCTTCATCAATGGGGCCTTCAACAACTCACACGGGTATCGTTTTTCCCTTACCACAAACCAGAACACTTACAACTTCCGTACCATTATGGCTTACGGTCCCGGTCGACGTCTTGGATACTTCTCCAGCCCCTCCAACAATTTCTATGGTGTTCCCATGGGCAACAACACTGTTGCTAACAACGTCTATACAATCGACAAGACTGCCCCAATGGTCGGTACCTATCTCGGTGGTGGTTACGGTCCACCCTACTACATGACCAACACCTCGACCGCCAGTACCCCTCCGAGCAACAACACCATTGCCAACGACGGTCGTACTGTTATTCGTCTGCCATCCTCGCGCCTCAGTCGACAGCTCATCCGGTTGCCGATGAACACCTCCAACTAGGCGCGAAGTCCCTCCTCTATCAGCCGCAGGTACCGTGAGTTGTTAAAACTCCACGAGCCGGAAAACGGGTCGTCAATATCTCGCAAAATCTTGTGGGCTAGGAACATGGCCATTGTCATCGACAAGACCATCAGGTTGTGAATCCAGAGATTGTGTACCCCCATGAGTACAAGCCCTGCAATCAGTGTTAGCGACATGAACTCGATCAAGGAATAAATGGTCGGTGGGATTCTCTCGTTTGCATGGTAGATTCTGCGCGTTCGGAGGGTGGTCACAAGCGTGAGTTTTTCTATTATTGCATTAAGCGCCACGCTGTCATTGGCATCCTCAACCCGGATTTCATTGGTCGCTTGAATCAGCATATTGATCTCCGGCGAGGAAAATTCATTCGAGCTTTCCGCCTTGCCCGACATCGAATCCCATTCCCGCTCCGCCACCGAGCTAGCGTAGGCAATCAGTGCCTCACGTGTACCCTGTACCGCAGTTTGCTGATTCTTGTCAAAATACAACAGCATGTCATGGATATCCTGTAATGCGCTGATCTCCGCGTCGATCGTCTGATCTAGCGAAGCAAACCGCCCCAGTGCTTCTACTAAGACAAATCCCACTACCACTGCGTACAAAATCCCCATCACAGCCATGTACGCTGTCCATGACACTACGTCCTCGATTTTTCCTTCATACGAGAGGTACGTGCGCGATAGGTAAGTCAATACCGCGCTAAGCACCATCAATGTCAACAGCATCCAGTAAGCACGAAAGGATTTGGACATGGTTGGGGAAAATCAGTTCCGCTTTCCGATGCACCACAGGTGTTTGTGCGTGCGGAGTAGGAATTGGCCGTTGGAGACTGCCAGCGAGGAGTTGGTTAGTGTTCCGTCCAGTGGATTGATGCCGATGATCTTGAACTTGGGTGACGCATCCAGGACTAATGTCTCCGCCGATTGGTTGGGGATGTAAATTCTGTTCCCCGCAAGCACCATTGAGGACCAGGACTCCTGTTTCGCTCCTTTTCCTCTTACCCGCTCGCTGTAAAGTACCTTGCCGCTCTTAAGTTCAATGCAGTCGAGAATGCCTGCAGTGTTCAAAATGTACACGTGACCGTCGTGAACTACTCCGCTGCCCAGTCGGTTGGGAGTGCGCACCGTTTGCCACAGGCGCCGCGTTGAGGTCACATCATTCTGTCCTCCTGCAGTCACCGCCACGCTCGTTCCATAAAAGCCTCCCATGGCAACTACCGTGTTTTCCCCGTAGATCGGCGAGCTGTACACCAGTGGGTTCAGACCTCCGCATGACCATAGTACTTTGCCAGTTGACGGGTCGTGCGCGCGGATTTCCCCCGGCGGTGTCATCAGCACTGCCTCGCCCTTACCGTGTGGGATCACCAGTGGCGTTGCATAGCTGCACACCCAGTACTTTGTGTCACGATTTCCGCGAAAGCCGTCCGTGCGCCCCTTCGTCTGCACCGGCGGATCCGCTGCGGTCCAAAGGGTGCGCCCTGTCTGTTTGTCCAGTGCCAGTAAGTGAGCCTTGGGCGATGGCCCGCGGTAGATGTATACGCGGTTGCCATGGATCACCGGCGACACCGCGCTGCCCCATTCAAACTCGATTGGCGCCAGATCCTCACGTTTCCATAACAACTTCCCATCGAAATCAAAGCAGTATACGCCCGCTGATCCGAACATTGTCACCACCCGTTCGCCATCTGTTGCCGGTGACTCCGAGCAGTAGGGGTTCGTCCGGTGCGTTTCCTCCTTCGCTGCGTATTTTACTCCGCGTTGCCACAGCAGCTTTCCATTTCGACGATCCAGACATATTAAAGTCCTCCGCTGTTCCTTTTCCAGAGGCTGTGTCAGGAATATCTGATTGCCCCAAGTGACCGGCGTTGAGTTGCCTCGCTGCGGCAGGTCTATTTTCCAGGCGATGTTTTCTGTGGCGCTCCATTTCACCGGCAGGTTCTTTTCAGAGGTCACCCCCGATCCTCCAGCACCGCGCCACATTGGCCAGTTGGCGGCATTCAAAACGGAGGCCAGCGAGATCCACAACAAAAGGCAGCGTGTTTGCATGCGCTGAGGATAAAACCTTGTCTCTCAAGTGCAAGGG
>PBPF01000163.1 GCA_002724615.1 Verrucomicrobiales bacterium
CCCCCAGCCCGCCGCGCCCTTTGCCCTGTTGCAGAACAAGCACGGCGCTACCATTTTCGCTGTCGCCATCGCCGCTGCAATGGCTGCCATCCCGCAAGGCGGTGCAGAGTGGTCCCTCGCGAACGCCGGCAAGGGCGGCCTCACTCTCTGGCCTCTCTTCGGCGCGACCAACCAACTCCTCGCCGGCCTCTCCTTCCTCGTCATCACCTTTTACCTGTGGCGTCGCGGCCGCGCCATCTGGTTCCTCGCCATCCCGATGGTCTTCATGCTCATCATGCCCATGTGGGCCATGCTGCACCAACTCTTCATCGCCCCCGGCTGGCTCAAGGCTGGCCAAGTCGATCACCTCCTCGGCGGCATCGGCCTCGCCACCATCGCCTTGGAAATCTGGATGATTGTTGAAGCCATTAAACTCTTCCCCAAGGCCAAGGGCGTGCTGGAGGAAAACGCGCTGGATGCCGAAGGATTGCAGGAGGCCAAGGCTGAGGGATGAGAAAACCCATTGATCGTTGATCACTAAAAAATGACCCACCTCGGCATCTTTGGCGGCACCTTCGACCCCGTGCATAACGGCCACCTGATGCTCGCCGACGCCGCGCTGTCCGAACTACAACTCGACCGCCTTTACCTCGTTCCCGCCGCCCAGTCACCCTTCAAGCCTGAAGACACGCCCACCGGCAATGGCGCGCGCCTCGAACTGCTCCAGCTCGCCTTCGCCGACCACGACCGGTGCGAGATCGATCCCCAGGAACTCCAGCGCGGCGGCACCTCCTATACTATCGACACCCTGCGCGAATACACCGCGAGGTACCCCAACGCCACCCTCACCTGCCTCATCGGCGCAGACCACGTCCCTACGCTCCCCCAATGGCGCGATGCCGCCCAACTTTCCGAGCTCGCCCAGTTCGCAGCAGTCTTGCGTCCCGGAGACCCCCCCGCCGCTTTCCCTGCCCCTTTCCGCGGCCAATGGCTGCAGGGCCAACCCGTCGATATCGCCGCATCCGACATCCGCGTCCGCGTCCGCAGCGGCCAAGACATTCAACACCTCGTCCCCGCGCCCGTCGCCGGGGCCATAGCAAAGCACCAACTCTATGCCCGCTGAACTTGAACCCCGCGACCTCGCCCTCCTCTGTGCTCGTTGCGCCGACCTGCGCAAGGCCGAGGATCTCCGCATCCTCGACATGCGAGGCCTCTCCAGCGTCACCGACTTCTTTGTCCTCGCCACTGGCAACAACGAACCTCACGTCCGCGCCATCTGGAACGAGATCGCCCGCCGACTAAAGAAGGACCACGGCCTTGGTGCGCGCACTCCCGAGGGCGGCCGCGCCAACCACTGGGTCGTCCTCGACTACTACGACGTCGTCGTCCACGTCATGCACCGCGACCAACGCCAGCAATACGACCTCGACACCCTCTGGAACGACGCCCCCCAAGTCCCACTACCGGTCACCTCAGAGACGCCAGCGTGACTTCCTTTTTTACGGGAGCCTTGCGGGGTTTCTTGGCGGCGGATTGGCGGGCGGTGGCGGTGAAGTAGATCAACAGTAGCAGCATTGTTGCGGCGTAACTGCCCTCGGAGACGCGGTGCAACTGGGCATGCTCGGCCTCGGCGCGCTTGGCGTTCTCCAGCAACTGACTGCGCTGCGGGGTGGCCATGGCCGAGGGTTGAAAGTGGGAAGGGTATTTCTCCTTGAGCAGCCCTGCCAGTTTTGGAGAGAGCCACAATCCGCCACCCAGCACTAGCCCCGAGATGAGTAGTAGCGTGAAGAACCGCCATTTGGGAAACGCAAGCTTGCCGATCTTCCATTCCAGGAACAGCAACAGCGCCGCGGTTCCCGCACAGATGTATTGCAGCAGATAAAACCGGTGAAAGAAGATTTGCCCCGCAAGTCCTTTCTCCGGCCGTGCGCCAAGCAGCCGGTCCACTCCGGCATCCGTGAAGATGGTGAGAGCCACCACGAACATGAACACAGCTGCCCCCAGCCATACCCCGGCGTTCAACAACGACAACCCGCGCAAAAATCCCACCATGCCCAGTCAAGGTAAGCCAACCCCGGATTTTTTCAAGCCGATACCGACTTGCTCCTTCCCAATCGCCACCGCCTCGGCCCCGTAGAGCAGGGCTACGAGCCTAGACAAAAAGGCGTTCAATTGCATTTAGAGCCTTCCTGTTTCTGTGCGGCGACTTGAGCGCCAAGAAGGACGATCAGCCAAGATAAATAAAGGCTGATCATGAAAACCGGAATGAGCCCCAGACTGCCGTATATCTGATCATGTACAACCACTCGCGTCACATACAATGTGCCAAGCAAATGGTTAAGTTGCCAAAGAACACCTGCCACCAGACCGCCCACAGCGGCGGCACGCCAAGACACGCGTGTGTTTGGCAACCACCAGTACGCCAGCGTAAACGCCAGACTGGCGAACAGGAATGGAAGCAAGTGCGTCCCCCAGCTGACCAGCGTGCCCAGAAACCATGGCAATCCTAACAGCCACTCCTCGACCGCCTGAAACCGTGGCCCGTTGGAAATGGCGATGGCTATCCCCAGACAGAACGGCCCCAGCAATACCACTGGCAAATAAGTTAGAATCCGGGAAAACCATCTCCGTGGCTTTGCCACATCCCAAAGATCGTTGAAGGCATTTTCCAGCTGGTTCATCACTCGTAAACCGAGCCACAACAGCAGCAACGTGGAAATCCAGTGCAAACCGCTGGCCCGAAAATTACCCACGAACTTCAGAATACCCGCGGTCAACCGCTCATGCATCGCCTCAGCCTGCGCTGCCGCGGCGGGATCGCGCACCTGCTCCGGCAGTGGCGTGACCTGCTGCACCAGCCGCTCCACAAACTCATCCACCGCCTTCCCATCTTCCTGCTGTAATACTCCTGCCACGATGCCCGCCCCCAGCGCCAGCACCGGGATTAGCGCCAGCAGGGTGTTAAACGCCAGTGCAGCCGCGCACATGAAGCATCGCCGTCGTGTGAACCGCCAATAATAAACCGCACCCCAACGCACAGATCGCGCAAGAACCCCTTCAGGTGGATCATTCGGCTCCGGCTCCCGCAATAATTCCTTGGCGTCATCGACCCGTCCTCGCCATCCAATACGCCTCTCCTCCTTCACCTGCGCAGGCTAACACCTCACCCAACCTCATGCAACGCAACTGCAGCTTGAACCATTCGTCATTTAACAATCATGTTGGTGATTCGAGGACTATGTGAAAGTCGGGCACAAAGGAACGGGCTCAGTGACTCGTGGCGGTACTTGCACGGCGGGGTGGCTTGACTGGGGATGGGGTGCGGCGCAGGGTTGGGGCATGAATTTGCAGGGCAAGGCAGCATTGGTAACGGGAGCCTCGCGCGGAGTGGGTGCAGCCACCGCGTTAATGCTGGCACGCACGGGATGTGACGTGGCAGTAAATTACAATGCCTCGGCGGAGGCGGCTGGACAGGTGGTTGACGCCTGCCTGAAGGCAGAGGTGAAGGCGGTGGCGTTGCAGGGTGACGTTGCAGAGGATGCGGTTTGCCGACAGCTTGTAGATGGGGCGGTATCGGAATTTGGACGTCTCGATGTGCTGGTCAATAACGCGGGGACGACGCGGTTCATTGGGTTTGGCAACTTGGATGATGTGCGGGATGAGGATTGGGATCGAATCTTGGCGGTGAACTTAAAGGGGCCGTTCCAGTGCGCACGTGCGGCGAAAGCACACTTGGCGGCAGATGGCGGTGGGGTGATCGTGAACACGGCGAGCGTGGCGGGAATTCGCGGGGCAGGCAGCAGCATTCCCTATGCGGCATCGAAGGCAGCCGTAATCAACCTGACGCTAGCACTGGCACGGTCGCTGGGGCCGGAGATCCGCGTAAACGCTGTAGCGCCAGGATTCATTGAGGGCGACTGGCTGAAGCAAGGGCTGGGGGAACAGTACGAGGCCGTGAAGGCGGCGAAGAGCGCGGAGGGATTGCTGGACGCAGTGAGCACGCCGGAGGATGTGGCGCAAGGCATCTTGGCAATGATCACTGCGGACAAAGTGACAGGGCACACGCTAGTGGTGGATGCGGGCCACACGGCAGGGCCGAGGCTGGCAGGAGGGATTTAGATTTGGGCGATGAACGGTGGCTGGCCCATATGACAATCCCCTTCTAAGAACAGCACTTCTATTTTTGCACCGGCATGATTCGTTTGGATGGAGGATTGTTATTTAATCGCTCCAAGTCGCCGATGAAGACTTTTGTGCCGGGATTATCCTTAAGCCAGGCTCCCCAAGTTGTACGCTGGAATGGTATATTGGGAAGAGGCACATTGGTCCCGCTAAACGTATAACGGGTTTGGTCGATCAATAATGTCATTTCATTGCCATCCCAGCCACCCATTCGAACTTGAGCCGAGGGCATGGAACCTCGGTCATACGCCCGAACACAATCAGACAAATCACAATAGGTTAGCGTTAGGTTACTGCCCTCAAGTGTATCGTGAACGACATGGCTTTCACCGGAATACATTCCTGCCAAGAGATAGGCCCGCGGGACTCCCTTGATTATTACTCCCATGACCTCGGCATAGTCGGGGATAATAACCTCTTTGGGATCGTAGAAGCGCGGGTTTGTGACACCGGGAATGTCCAAGGGGATGGCGTTGGTCATTTTTTTACGAAAAGCTACAAGGCGATCACTGCGTTTAGGATCTGGCGCAGCATCCTCCTCTGATAAGAAAGGGCGCAAATCTAAAGCCTTATCGTTGGTGTTTGCGACCTTGGTTTCGTCTGTGGCGATGTTAAGCGCCGTGTAGATCAACAGAACCAGTGCCCCCGCGGCCAGCAATGCGGCCATCGCGGTATGGAGAGGTTTAGCCTTTGAGATGGTATGTTTGGCTGATTCGTCGTTTTCCGGTTCCATCATCAGCTTTTACGTACTGGGTAGCATCTCTGACGTTGCTACTCCAGATTTGTTTGAACCATATTCCCATATCACGCTAAGGAGACATGCAGATAATGCCAAGCAGGCAGGACCTCAGTAAGATGTTCTTCTCACCTCAATCATCGTGAACGAAATGGCAACTGCCCGAGTTCATTCGTAGATGCTTGGTTTGTTCGTGATTATGCCCATTATTTGACAATTTTACGGAATTAGGGCAATTTAACTCTATGAAATTCTATTCAGTTTTTTTGTGTCATAACCACGGAAAGGATTCCATTTTGCCCTGTTTAACAGTACGAAACCGGGGGTGTTAAACACTTAGTGACTATTACAGTCATCAAAATAATTTTTTTATTTTATTAATAGGAAAGAGAGTGTGGTTAGCCTTTGCTAAGAAAGCGAATCTTTGACGGGGTGAAACGAGGAAAGAAAACCATGGCCAAGCCAAAGCGCGGCACCAAGAAACACTTGGTTATGTGTGAGGCGTTGCTGCCTGATGCCACCCAGCGGGATTTGTTACGGCAAATGATCCAGCCGCTGGAATACTTACGCTGCGCAGTTTCGGTAACGGATTTCGAGGGCAACCGCTTCCTTTATGTCAATCCAGCATGGGAAATGTTGTACGGACACAAGGCTCGCTCGGTGATGGGCAAGCCGGTTGGTAAAGTCCTGAATTTGGAGAACATTTCCCAACGTGTAGTTGCTCGGATCGAAGCAGATTCACGCAATGGTGGCTGGGAAGGGCATTTGGTGAACCAGAACAAGAAAGGGGAAGTATTCACAATCAACCTGCGCACCGCCTGCCTTTACGGGCCGGAGGACAAGCCGCTGGGTTTACTGGGCGTCTCATTCCGACTGGACGATCCGGCAATCAACGGTGAGACCAATCTCCAAAAACCAAAGGGACTGCCGGGCAATTGGAAAGAACTGATGGGCATCATAACTCCGCGTGAGTTGGAGGTGTTTGAATTATTTGGCCGCGGCCAGACCACCACCCAAGTCGCCAAGTCACTCGACATGAGCAAATTCACCGTGCAATCCCACCGCAACCACTTGAAGAAAAAGCTGAAGGTAAAAACCAATCCCGGGCTGAACCATCTGGCCTTTCTATGGGTCAATCAAGGGTCGCGTCGCAAGTAGGCACGACTTGCGTTCAGTCGCGGTGCGGATACCATCGGGCGCATGCAACGCCTTTCCCTGCTCACGCTCATTGCGGCCTTTTCGTTAAATGCCAATCCCGGCGCACTTTCGCCCACGCAAGCACTTCGGTCGTTTCAGGTGGAGAAAGGCATGCACATCGAGCTGGCCGCCGCTGAGCCGCAAGTCCGCGATCCCGTGGCGATGTGCTTTGATGAACGGGGACGCATGTACGTGGTGGAGGGCCTCAGTTATCCCTTCCTGCCGGCCAAAGGCAAGGAAGTGCCCAAGCTTGGGCGAGTCGCTTTGCTGGAGGATGCCAACGGCGACGGGCTCTTCGAGAAGCGCACGACCTTTGCCGATGGGTTTACTTTCCCAAACGGTATCCTGCCATGGAAAGGCGGCGTGTTTGTCACCTGCGCACCAGACATCTGGTTTTTGAAGGATACCACCGGCGATGGTCACGCCGATGTACGACGTATCGTGCTTACCGGGTTCGGCACCAAAAGCAGCAGCGAGCAGTTGCGCGTGGCCGGCCCAACGCTTGGTCCGGACGGCTGGGTGTACATCACCAGTGGCCTCACCGACGCGAATGTCACCAGCCCGCTGCATCCCAAGCGACCAGCCATTGCCGCCAAGCGGCAGGATGGGCGGTTCCATCCCGAAAGCTTTGTCTATGAGCCGCTCACGGGCACCGGCCAATTCGGCCAGTGCTTTGATGCCGAGGGCAACCGCTTTGTCTCCAGCAACCGTAATCCGCTGATGCATGTCGTCCTCACGCCAGCACTGTTAAAACGAAATCCGCGGTTCGCATTCACGCAGACTGTTGAGAACGTAGTACCCATAGCCGGCAAGGTGTATCCGCTCAGTCCAGACACCACGGCCGCCAGCTTCATCCCCAGCCTCATCAACCGCCAGCACAGCGGCACCTACACCAGCGCCAGCGGCATTTGCATCGGAGGCAACTCCGCATTCATCTGCGAGCCCGCACAAAACCTCGTCCAGCGGCAAGTCCTCAAGCCCACTGGCGCAACTTTCCGTGCCATTCATCCTACAGAAGGCCGCGACTTTCTCGCATCACCCGACCAGTGGTTTCGTCCAGTCCACTCCACTATCGGGCCCGACGGTCACCTTTACATCTGCGACATGTACCGCCAGTACATCGATCACCCCCGCTATCTTCCCGAGGATGTTCGCGCTCGGCTCCCTTTCAAGGCCGGCACCGACCAAGGCCGTATCTGGCGCGTGAAACTCAACACTCCCGCGCCCGGCCCAGCCAATGCCGCGCAACAACGTGCCGCCCTCCGCAACCTACAAATCCGTGACGGCCTGTTTAAGCCCACCTCCGTTGCCCGCATCCTCAAGAGTGCGCGCGGCGCCAATGCCCGCGACCGATTCCAGGCGGCCTTGCAACTCGGCACGGTCGAAGATCCCCGCCGCGTCGCCGCTTGGGCTCACGTGCTGGCAAAAGGTTCGGAAGACCGCTGGACACGCGCGGCAGTCTTCAGTTCCATGGGTGACGACTCACTCGCGCTGCTTGACGCATTAGCCAAGGATCCCAACGCCCACCGTGCTGCCATCGCGCCCGTGCTGCTTGAGCTGTGCCAAGTCATCGCCAAGAGCCGTTCCAAGGAAGAAATTCTCGCCATCCTTTCTCGCCAAATCACCCCCAAGGCTAACTGGCCGACAGCCGCGCGTGTGGCACTGTTAAAGGGGATGGCCACCGGTTTGCGTGGCCGCAACTTTACCGGCGCGGCCAAGTCCGCCGTGCTCGGCTTGGCAGAGGAAAACTCGAATGCCAAGGCCAACGTCGCCAACGTGTTTAAACAAGCGCGTACCATCGCTCTGGAAAAAAGCGAACCCGCCAGCCGCGCTGCCGCCATCCAACTCCTCGCACATTCCACGTACGACCTTGATGGACCTGCCCTCCTCAAGCTGCTGGCGCCCCATGAACCCGGTGCCGTGCAACTCGCTGCGATTGGCGCACTCGGCCAACTGAGCGATCAACGCCTCGCTCCCGCACTGCTCGACAAAGCGCGTTGGAGTGGATTTTCACCCAGCCTTCGCGAGGCCGCTCTGGGTATTCTACTGGGCCGCTCGTACTACCATCCGCCGCTCGTCGCCGCTCTGGAGGATGGCACCGTCCCGGTGCACGCACTATCGCCCGCCCGAAGGAATTCGCTGCAAAAGAACAAGGCTGTCGGCGCACGGGCCAAGAAGGTGTTCGCGCAAATCACAGGTGGCGATCGTATGAAGGCTTATGAAGCCAGCAAAGCCGTCTTGAAATTGAAAGCAGATCCCAAGCGTGGCGTCGCCGTTTTTAATCGCGCCTGCGCCACCTGCCACGTGCACGGCAGCCAAGGCCACGCCGTGGGCCCAAACCTCACCGGGCTTTCCAACCAGCCCGCCGAGACCCTCCTGCTGCACATTGTCGTGCCCAACCACGAGGTTGTCGCCGGCAACACTGCCTATGAGGCGGAAACCAAGACGGGTGAGACTTTCACAGGGCTACTCGCCGCTGAGACCCCCGACAATCTTACCCTGCGCATGCCGCTTGGCATCACCAAGACCCTTGCCCGTGCAGATCTCCAAACTCTCCGCGCCAGCAGTCTTTCCCTCATGCCAAATGAGCTGGAAAAGGCCATGACGCGGCAGGAACTCGCGGATTTGATTGCCTTCCTGAAACGTGCAGGGCAGAATTGACGGACATTGATGGACCGATTGCTTGTCACACTCTGGTTTCTTGTTGCCCTGTCCCTTCAAGGCGCAGATAAAAATATCGTCTTTTTTATTACTGACGACCAAAGCCCCACCATGGGTTGCTATGGAGACACCGCAGCCGTAACCCCCAACATGGATCGTCTGGCAGCTGACGGCACACTCTTCCGCTATGCCTTCTGCACTACGGCCAGCTGCAGTGCCAGCCGTTCCGTCGTTCTCACTGGCCTGCATAACCACCGCAATGGCCATTACGGACACCTTCACAGCTATCACAAGTTCAGCTCCTTCCCGTGGGTCAAGACGCTGCCCGTCATGCTCGAGCAACTCGGCTACCGCACTGCCCGCATCGGCAAGCACCACAATGGCCCCGAGGAAATCTATCACTTTCAGGAAAAGCTCAAGGGCAGCAGTCGCAGCCCCGTTGAAATGGCCAACAACTGCGAGGCCTTCATCACCGGTGACGACAAGAAGCCGTTCTTTTTATACTTCGCCACCAGCGACCCCCATCGCGGCGGTGGCAAGGCGCAGGAGTTGGAACACAAGCCCGACCGCTTTGGTAACAAGCCCAACAAGGGCGCGTTTCCCGGCGTCAAGGAAGTGTTTTACGATCCCGCCAAGGTCAACGTCCCGCATTTCCTGCCCGACACCCCCACCTGCCGGGCCGAGCTGGCGCAGTATTACCAGAGTGTCTCGCGCATTGACCAAGGTCTCGGCCGGCTCATTGAGATTCTAAAAAAGAACGGCCAGTGGGAGAACACCCTCGTCGTGTTCACCAGTGACCACGGCATGGCCTTCCCCGGCGGCAAAACGACCGTTTACGAAGGCGGCCTGCACGTCCCCTTCATCGTCCGCAATCCGGCCCAGCCTAAGCGCGGCAACGTGAACAACGCCATGGTTTCCTTTGTCGACATCGTGCCCACGCTGCTCGACTACGCCGGAGGCCTCGACCCCAAGACCGGCACTGCCAAGCCTGAGGTCGCCACCATGCCTGCCGGACGCCGCACCAAGAAAGGCCCCTACTCTTTTCACGGTCGCTCGTTTCTCCCCATTCTCGCCGAGCAAAACCCCAAGGGCTGGGACACCATTTACGCCAGCCACACCTTCCATGAAATTCAAATGTACTACCCCATGCGCGTCGTGCGCGACCGCAAGTACAAGCTCATCTGGAACATCGCCCACCCGTTGCCTTACCCCTTCGCCAGCGACCTCTGGGCAGCCCCCACATGGCAGGCCCAATTCACCAAGGGCATGGATGCCATGTATGGCAAGCGCACCGTCAGGGACTACATCCACCGCCCCAAATTCGAGCTATACGACATCAGTGCCGATCCTCATGAGACCAAAAACCTCGCTGTTGACCCCAAGCACGCCAAGGTATTGGAGGAATACAAGGCCAAGATTCGCAAGTTCCAAGTCGATACCCGCGACCCGTGGGAAATGAAGTGGCGCTACGAGTAGTCGCTGCTCCCGAAACCCGCTCTAACTCCCTCGACAGTTACTCATCCCAATTCCCGTAAACCGGATTGGGCAGCATAAACTTGTGGGTGCCCCATTTCAGCTTGGGATCATCCGGATGATCGTGCGCGGCGTCGCCGAACCAGGCCAACACCCGCTGCGGCCCGTGCGGTTTCATTCGGCCGGTGCCCTTGAGCACTTCGGCTTGGCGGAGGTTCTTGCGGTCGTTGCGATCCTTGCGTAGCAGGTAAATATCACTCTTTGCGCCGAGGCCCAGTTGGTTCACGTTAGCGCGTGAGTGGTCGGTGTTTCGGGCATAACGGTTGCTGATAAAAATAATCCGCCCGTTCGGCAACTTGCGCACCTTGGCGATGAATTCCTTGGCACCCGGCACCAGCCCGGCCTTGCGCTCCGCG
>PBPF01000164.1 GCA_002724615.1 Verrucomicrobiales bacterium
AAATTGAGGCCGACAAGGAAATTGATGGACTTACGGCTCAGGTCTCGGATCTGGTCGATAAACTGGCTGCTGCCGAGAATGATTCCAACTCGAAAACCGAACAGATTGGTTCGCTGACCACCCAGTTGGATACAACCTCGAAAGAGAAGTCGGCACTGGACACCGATCTGCAGGATGCCAACACTGCCAAGGACAAGCTTAACGAGGACATGGTTGCGCTGACTGGAGAACGCGACACACTGACTGAGGAACGCAATGCGCTGAAGCCGCTGGCCGAGAAATTGCCGGCGGTGGAGCAGGCATTGGCCGACAAGCAGCAGGAGCTTTTGCAGACCAAGGAGAACATGGCCGCTGTGGAGCAAAACTTGGCTGATAAGGTCAAGGAACTGACCGAAGCTGAAAAGCAGCTGAAGGAAAAGACTGACGCGTTGGGCAAGGCCGAGATCGACTTGGCTGGCAAGGTTGAGTCACTCATGGAAGCCGTGAAGCTTCAGGAAGAAGCCCACGCAAAGATAGCTACTTTGGAGACGGATTTGCGGAAAGTGAACCAGCAAGTCGGCGGATTAAAGGCCAACATTGGCACGCTGGAATCCGGCATCCAAGAGACACAGAAGAAGCTGGCCGCATCGGAAGGCGACCGGATTTTCCTGATGCGAGAGTTGAAACGGATGCAGGTGGAGAAGGATAAGTTGGTTGCCCAGTTGAATAGTCTGGAAGCCGTCGAGGCGCGCTTCCGTGAGTTGAAGGCGAAGTTTAACATCGCCCTCCGTGAGCGATGGAACAAAGACGGGCAGGGTCGCGGCCCCTCCAAGGGTACCGGTGCCCGGGCCACCGCCAAACTTATCAAGGACGAAGAGGCGGAGGCGATTCAGGCCAAGACTATCAAGGATCCTAAAAAGCTCAGCATCTCGTTGAATGGCAACGGTGAAGTAACCATCACGCCTATTGAAGAGGAGGAGGACAAGGGGGCCTCGGAAAACATCCAGCCAGATTCCACTGAGCCCAAGGAAAAGGGCGAAGCTGAGGGTGGCGGTGTTGTCACTCCGGCGCCGGAACAACCTGAAGAAGGCGGTCAGAAACCCAATCCTGCGCCCACCACCAAGCCGAAGGCGAGCGAGCCTCAACCAGAGCCGACCAAAGCAACGCCCACGCCTCCTGCCAAACCAGCAGAAACTAACGACAAGTCGGCAGACCCAGCACCAAAACCTGCACCTGCCAAACCCGCAACGCCGGTAGAGAACGGGGAAAATCCACCTGCGTCCAAGCCGGCAGAGCCAGCGCCTAAACCGGCGCCTGCCAATCCGTGAGCGAGCTTGGCCGGTTGACGGATTCGCACGGGCGCAACATTCGCGACCTGCGGATATCCATCACTGACCGCTGCAATTTCCGCTGCCTTTATTGTCTGCCAGAGACGGAAGAGGCGGCGGATTTTTATCGTAGAGAGGGGAGAGGAGACCCCAAGCCCATTCAGCATGCGTGGAAGCCGCGCACGCATTTTTTAAACTACGAGGAGATTGAGCGCATCGCCAGCGTGGCCGTTGGCCAAGGTGTCACCAAACTACGCCTCACAGGTGGCGAACCTCTCCTGCGGCGTGATGTGCCTGTGCTCGTTAGCAAGCTCTCCGCTTTGCCCGTCGAGGATTTGGCGCTTACCACCAACGGCTTTCAGTTCGGTCGACATGCAGAGTCACTGCGCGATGCCGGCCTGCGCCGTGTCAGCTTCAGCCTCGATTCCCTCGACGGAGAAAATTTTAAAAAACTGACTGGCCGTGACGGACTTGAGGAGGTGCTGGCTGCTATTCGGCAGGCGCGCGAACTGGGCTTCAATCCCGTGAAAGTCAACGCTGTCATCATTCGTCATCTTAACGACCATGAGATTGAAGCGCTTGCGGAATTTGCGCGCGCAGAGGAAATTAGTTTTCGCTTTATCGAGTTCATGCCGCTGGATTCCGGTCGTGCATGGCAGAAGGACCACGTTGTCACGGGGCGAGAAATACTCGAGAGGCTTCAGGCGCGCTTTGATCTTCAGCCTGTCGACCGTGAACATCCATCCGCCACAGCCAAGCGCTGGCGGTTCGCCGACAGTCCTGCGGAGATTGGGCTGATCACACCTGTCAGCGAGCCTTTCTGCGGCCAGTGCAACCGTCTGCGGCTCACCGCCGATGGCAAGATTCGCACCTGTCTTTTCAGCTTGCATGAGCATGATTTAAAGCCGCTTCTGCGCGGTGGCGCAACCGATGCCGACTTGGCCGAATGGCTGGCCGGTGTGGTACTAAAGAAGGAGGCACGCCACCATATTGGGGAGACGGAATTTGAACAGCCCGACCGCACAATGAGCGCAATTGGTGGCTGACGCCTTGCCCCCCGCCTCGCTTTTCCCCATAGTCCCGCCGATGCGGTTCATCCGCGATATTTTTGCCGAGGCCAGGGAGGCGGGCGAGGTGGTGGTATCCTGTGAGTTTTTCCCCACCAAGACCCCGGAAGGCGAACGCAGTCTGTTGGAGAAAACCATCCCGCGCCTCAAGACCGTTGGCCCCGCGTTTTGCTCGGTAACCTATGGTGCCGGCGGCAGTACTCGAGGCAAGACTCTGGACATCGTCGAAACCATTCAGTGTGAGCACGGTCTGCCCGCGATGGCGCACCTCACCTGTGTCGGTTCCACGCGCGATGACATCCAAGGCTTTTTAAATGAAGCTCAATCGCGCGGCATTCGGAACATTCTTGCGCTGCGCGGCGATCCTCCTGCGGGCGAGGTTGAGTTCGTGAAACCGGAGGGCGGTTTTGAGTTTTCCTACCAACTGGTCGAGGCCATCCGTGGGCATGGCGGATTTTCCATCGGCACAGCGGGCTTTCCCGAGGGACACATTGCCTGCACGGAAGGACGGGAGGTGGATTGGCGTCGTTTGAAGGAGAAAGTGGATTGCGGTGCAGACTTTGTCATCACCCAGTTGTTTTTTGACAATGACGACTTTTTTCGGTTTCGCGACCATCTGCGTGGACTGGGCATGGACAAGCCAATAACGGCGGGCATCATACCTGTTCTAAGCGGCCAGCAGATCCGGCGGTTCACCAGCCTGTGCGGCGCGCGGCTTCCGTCACCCATGACTGACCGGCTTGATGAACTGGGTGACGACAATGACGCCGTTCGCGAGTTTGGAATTGAATACGCCACCAAGCAATGTCGCGCACTGCTGGAGTCCGGTGTGGAGGGGTTGCATTTTTACACTCTCAACAAGTCCAATTCCACGGTGCGCATTCTGGAGAATCTCGGCTTGGCCAAAGACCTGTCATGAGCACGGTTTATGGGCTTACCGGCGGCGTCGGTATGGGTAAATCGACGGTGGCGCGGTTGCTCGCCAAGGCGGGCTTGCCGGTGTTGGACACGGATGATCTGGCGCGCGAGGTAGTCCAGCCCGGAGAACCGGCTCTGGAGGCGATCAGCGAGGAATTCGGCATGGAGTTCATCGGGTCGGATGGCGGGCTGGATCGGGAGCGGATGGCGGGACGTGTGTTTGACGATGAGGCGGCTCGAGACAAACTTGAGGCGATAATCCATCCTCGAGTTCGAGAACAATGGCTGGAAGCCATCTCAGGATGGCGGGCATCGGGCCGGGATGGCGTGGTGGTGATTCCATTATTGTTTGAGGTCGTTGCGGAGTCGAGTTTCGACAGGGTATTGTGTGTAGCCTGCACGGCGGATACACAGAGGCAGCGATTGCGCGCGCGCAGCTGGAGTGATGCGCAAATTGACGGGCGCATCGCGGCGCAAATGCCGATTGAGGAAAAAATGGAGCGTGCAGATTGTGTGATCTGGAATGAGGGGGCGCAGGAGGTGTTGCGGGAGCAGTTGACGCGGATTGGGGTGTTGGGTACAAGCCTACCGTGATTCTGCCGGAAGCCGAGTTAGCCGCGCTGGTGGAGCAACGCCATGCGACGCCGCATAGTGTGCTGGGCATGCACAGGGCCGAGGGAGGGGTAGTGGTACGAGCTCTGCTGCCCTCTGCACGCGAGGTGGTTGTTGTTCCCGTTGGAGTCGATGGATCAACCATTCCATTGCGGCGCTTGGGAGACACGGATGTTTTCGAGGGGCAATCCGTAGCAGAGGCGGTGGTGTTCCCGTACGAGTTGGCGATCGATTGGACGAGCGGTGAGCAATGGAGCACTCGGGATCCCTATTCGTTTGCGCCGACAATTGGTGAACAGGATCTGTACCTTTTCGGTCGTGGTGATGAACGGCGGATTTACGAGAAGTTGGGGGCGCATCCGCGCGTGGTAGATGGTGTTTCGGGTACAGTGTTTGCGGTTTGGGCACCGCGGGCGGTCCGCGTGTCAGTGATGGGGGATTTCAATTACTGGCGAGCGGACTCGCACCCGATGCGGCGACTGGGCGAAGTGGGTGTTTGGGAATTGTTCGTGCCCGGCGTGGGTGAGGGAGTTCATTACAAATTCGAAATCCTTACAAAATCAGGCGAGGTGCGAGAGAAGTCGGACCCATTTGGATTTTATTTTGAGAACGCTCCGAACAACGCCGCTATTGTCTGGAACCCTCGCAAATTTGATTGGGCCGATGACGAATGGTTGGCAGCTCAAACGCAGCTCGACCCGTTGCGGCGGCCGATGAGCATTTACGAGATGCACTTGGGATCGTGGCGGCGCAATGTGCGGGGTGAGTCACTGACCTACCGGGAGTTGGCGGAGCCGCTGGTGGAGTATGTGACGGAAATGGGGTTTACGCACGTGGAGTTTCTGCCGGTGGCGGAACATGCATACTATCCGTCTTGGGGGTATCAAGTGACGGGTTTCTACGCGCCCACGGGTCGGTACGGGACGCCTGATGATTTCCAGTTTTTGATCAATGCGCTGCATGAGGCGGGCATCGGGGTTTTAATTGATTGGGTGCCGGCGCATTTCCCGCGCGACGACTGGGCGCTCGCGAGGTTTGATGGTGAGCCGCTTTTTGAACACACAGATTCCCAGCGTGCAGATCATCCCGACTGGGGCACACTGGTGTTCAACCACGGGCGCAACGAGGTGCGTAATTTCCTGGTAGCCAATGCGCTTTATTGGCGCGACGTGTTTCACGTGGACGGGTTGCGCGTAGATGCAGTGGCCTCGATGGTGTATTTGGATTACTCGCGCAGGAAGGGTGAATGGGTGCCCAACGAGCATGGCGACAATCGCAACTTGGAGGCGATAGAATTTTTGAAGCATACCAACCATGTTTTGCACACGGAGTACCCGGGTGTGGTGACCATCGCGGAAGAGTCAACCGACTGGCCACGAGTGACGAGCCCGCCGGCGGCGGATGGCTTGGGGTTTTCGTTCAAGTGGGACTTGGGTTGGATGCATGACACTTTGGGTTTTTTGCAGCAGCAGCCAGCCGCTCGCGAGGGGTGCTTGGATGGTTTAACATTCTCGATGATGTACCGTGCAAACGAGAATTATGTGCGACCGTTGTCGCATGATGAGGTTGTGCATGAAAAGCGGTCGCTTCTCGGCCGCATGCCGGGTGATTCGGAACAGCGGCTGGCGAACCTGCGTTTGTTGGTTGGCTGCCAATGGCTATTGCCGGGGAAGCAGTTGTTGTTCATGGGCGGAGAACTGGGCCAGCCTAGCGAGTGGGATCACAATGCTCAGGTGCCGTGGGAACTACTTGCTGATCCAGCGCACGCGGGGGTGCAACGTTGGGTGGCGGATTTAAACAAGCTTTACAGAAGCGAGCCTGCGTTGTGGGAGGCGGATTTTGACGAGGACGGTTTTTACTGGGTGGACTGCCGGAATGAAGAATCTGTTGTACTGTCATTTGTGCGCCAGAATGCGAACGGATCGCGGCTGGTGCTGGGGGTCATAAATCTTTCGGCGCAATGGCATCGCGATTATCGCGTTGGATTGCCGCGGGAAGGATGGTGGCATGAAGTGCTCAACAGCGACGGGGTGGGGTACGGCGGTGATGATCGTGGCAATGGTGGCGGAGTTGAGGCCCAAGAAGTGCCTTGGCAGGGGCAGTCATTTTCGGCGGAATTGGTAATTCCTCCATTTGCGGTACTGGTTTTTCAGCGGTCGTGACTGTGTCACAAACCGACGTTTTCTTTCGTTATGGGAGAAATGTGAACAAGGGGTGATTGTTCCAGATGTCTGACATGGCAGGATTGCCGGGGTATTTGGGTCTATTCCCGGATGTCGCCGGGGACATGGGGCAAATACGCGATTGTTGCCTGTGGTGATTAATGGCGGACGAGCCCAAAACGCGCGCGATTGTTAACAAGAGTTTGTTAACTCAGTTAATATCAATTGGTTGAAGGATTTGGGGGCGGTCGGTTTCATGGTTCCGAAGGGTGGATTTCCCGCCGAAAAATTTTGACAATGAGGCAGTTTTTTTATAAAAGAGTACTGTTACAGGAGGTGCCTTTAAGGAGGTAGGCAAATGGAGTTTCCGCTGATATTAGCCGCGGAGGCAACCAACCGGCCGACCATTCGGTTTGTCTGGGAGGAAGCCTCAACCGTTGGCGTCGTGATCATCGTGGTGCTCGTGCTCCTTATCCTGTGCCCATGGGGTGTGATGGCGTACAAGG
>PBPF01000165.1 GCA_002724615.1 Verrucomicrobiales bacterium
CTCTGGCATGGTGGTAAGCGCCCAGAGATTTCTGTGCCTGTCATGGACGAGGAAACCGCGCCGGCCACCACTTAAAATATTACTATGCTTGCCTACGCCGGCATTGAGCCGTGGCATTACGGCGCGTTCATTCTGGCCATCATTGTTTTCTTGGCGCTGGACCTCGGCGTCTTTCATCGCAAGCAGCATGTCGTCGAGTTTAAGGAAGCCATCGGGTGGACCACGCTTTGGTTTATGCTAGCCATGCTCTTTGCTATTCTCGTGGTGCCTGGTTCCACGCAGGATAACGAGGAACATCCCCGCATGGCCTTTATCACTGGTTATATCCTCGAGTTGTCACTCTCGATGGACAATGTCTTTGTTATCGCCCTCATCTTTTCCTATTTTCGCGTCAAGCCGGAGTATCAACATCGGCTTTTATTTTGGGGCATCCTTGGTGCGATTATTATGCGAGGCATTATGATCGGCATTGGTGCGGCCGCAGTGGCGAAGTGGCATTGGATTCTATATATTTTTGGGGCATTTTTACTATACACCGGCGTCAAGTTGCTGTTAACGAGCGATGATGAAGGTGTTGAGCCAGAGAAAAATTTTTTCGTTAAGTTGGCTCGGCGAATCATGCCGGTGCATGAAAAATTTGATGGAGGTAATTTTATCACTGAGATCGACGGCCGTCGTATGCTTACCCCCATGGCCATCGCGCTGATCACAATTGAATCAACTGACGTGGTTTTTGCGGTAGATTCCATTCCTGCCATCTTTGCGGTTACTAGGGATCCTTTTATTATTTTTACTTCGAACATGTTTGCCATCCTTGGTTTGCGTTCCCTCTATTTTGTGCTGGCAAATGCAATTGGCTATTTCCAGTACCTCCGCTACGGCTTGGCGTTGGTCCTGACATTCATTGGCGCAAAGATGTTAGCCGAGGATTGGTGGAAGACTGCCCTTGGCAAACTTGGTGTTCAGGATGGCCAGCAACATTTTATCCCGTTGGTTATTGTTATTATCATCCTGTTTGTCTCAATTTTGGCTTCCATGCTGCGGTTGCAAAACAATTCAGGCGAAGAGGACGAAATAGATGAAGAGGTAGACGGTGATTCGCCGCAGGTTGACGAGGAGGATAATTAGACGACGCGCTGAGGGGTGGCATGCGGGAGCCATTATCCAAGACGCTAAAGGGAATGGTGGGCGAGGACGAAGGACGGTCCCGCACACTTAACGCTCTATTGGCGGGAACGGGAGGTCGGGGGATATATCTTGTGCTTGTGTTTCTTGCACTCCCATTTTGCCTGCCTATCCTTCCCGGCATCAGTACTCCGTTTGGCATCGCCATCATCCTGTTGTCGCTGCGCAAGATGGCTGGGATGCAGGGGCGTCTCCCGCGCAGTGTCGGTGATCGTGAATTTGAGCCGGACACATTCGATAGCATTCTCAATGGTAGCGTAAAAATCTTGAGGTGGCTGGAGAAGGTGGTACATCCGCGCGCTGGAGGATGGTTGGGCGGAGTGCCGGCACGAATAGTGAATTCATTGGTTGTTTTTGTGATGGGGATTTTGATGGCTTTACCGTTGCCCGTGCCGCTAACGAATACCATACCGGCTTGGGCCATTCTCATCATCGCTGCAGCCACAGCAGAGACGGACGGGGTGTTGATCTGGTTGGGTTATTTCGTGGCATTGGGGGCGGTGGTGTATTTTCTATTCATCTGGAAATTCATCGTGGAAGCTTGGTATCGGGCGGGCGACACATGGGAGGCGCTGGTGGAAGCGGGACAGTGGATTGTTTTAAAGTGGTCGTTGGTAGTGGAAGGATTGAGTCTTCTGCCGTAAGATAGGGCGGATGCAGCACCGGTGGCTCATGGAGACTCCGCAACCTGAGTTGTCGGGTCGGCTGGCGCATGACTTAAAGATTTCTCCACTTCTGGCTCAGTGCCTTATCAACCGTGGACTGGATACACCTCAGGACGCTGAGCAATTCATGAATCCGCGCTTGGCTGGTTTGGCTGATCCTTTCGAGTTGCCGAATATGCAGAAAGCGGTTGATCGCCTTTTTGCCGCGCGCGTGAATAATGAAGCGCTTACTATTTTTGGCGATTATGATGTTGATGGAGTCACCTCTACCGCGCTGCTCACTCTGTCTTTACGCGAATTGGGCTGGGAAGTGCATCCCTTCCTGCCGCACCGGATGGAGGAAGGTTTTGGACTTAGTCGTGCAGCAGTAGAGAAATGTTTGGAAGTTGAGAGGACGCCACTATTGCTAGCTGTGGACTGCGGTTCCACAAATGCCGAGACCATTGACTGGCTGAATAGCGAGGGCATTGACGTGCTGGTGCTCGACCATCATCAACTTGAAGGTGAGCCTCCTAGAGCTCATGCGCTGGTGAATCCGCAAGTGGCATCCAGTGGTGAACCGGATTTTCGTGAGCTCTGCTCTGCCGGTTTAGCTTTTAAGTTGTTGCATGCGGTGGTGAAGCAGGGCAGGCGCGAAGGCTTCCCGGAAATGGAAGGATTTGATCTCAAGCCATTTCTCGATCTTGTTGCACTTGGAACCATTGCTGATCTCGTGCCTTTAAGGCGAGAGAACCGCATTCTCGCTCGTGCTGGTCTCGAATGGCTTAATCGCACTCGCCGAGAAGGGCTTTTGGCATTGAAGGAAGTGTCACAGTCGCCAGCCGAAATTGGCGTTTACGAGGTCGGCTTTCATCTAGGCCCCCGCTTGAATGCAGCAGGCCGGCTGGAAAGTGCTAAAGCTTCACTCGATTTGCTTTTGACTGACAACGCTGTGGAGGCTGAACGTATCTCTGCCCTGTTAGATGAACAAAATCGAGAGCGCCAAGCCAAGGAGCGTGAGATCGCAGACGAAGTCATTAGTGCCGTGCGCGGTCGGTTCGATCCAGAAAAGGATTTTGTAATTGTTGAAGGTCGCAGCCATTGGCACCTAGGCGTGGTGGGCATCGTTGCTTCGCGTGTGATGCGGGAATTTTACCGCCCCGCCATCGTGCTGGGTGGTGATGGTGAAGCGATGCGCGGTTCAGGCCGCAGTATCGAGGGCATAGATTTAGTCGCTGCTTTGAGAGAGTGTGACGACCTTCTGACAACTCACGGCGGACATGCAATGGCGGCGGGCGTGGGTCTGAAGCCAGAAAATGTAGATGAATTCCGTGAACGTCTTAATGCCTTTGTAAAAGAAAAAATGACTGGGGAGATGCTTTCGCCTCCACTGCGTTTGGATGCGGAGACCAATTTGTATGACCTCACTATCGCGCGCGTCAATGAGTTGCAGCGACTTCAACCTACAGGTCAGGAAAATCCATCCGTACAGTTAATAATCCGAGATCTTGAGTTGGATCGCCCGCCATACCGCATGGGCCGCGAAAAGCAGCACGCCAAATTATGGGTCCGAGATGATGGGGCGCAAACCCTTGAGGCAGTAATGTGGAATGTTGCTGAGGGACAAGAGCCAGAAGGAAGGTTCGATCTGGCTGTTGCACCACAGATTAACGAATACAATGGAAGGCGTTCCGTTCAGTTGAAAGTGCTCGACTGGCGACATGCTTCAACGGGGGTGGGCACATGAATGCCGCAGTGATAGTAGCTGGTGGTGCAAGCCGCAGAATGGGAGGAGCGGTCAATAAACTATTACTGGAGCTGGAAGGATTGCCGGTGCTTGGTCACACATGGCGAAGGTTCGATTCTGCTCCCGGTATTGATGAGATTGTTATTGTGAATAGTGAGATGGACGATGGCGAGCTGCAATCGCTTGCCAGTCAATTGAGTCTTAAAAAGCCCTGGCATCGTGCCGCCAGCGGAGCCGAACGCCAGGATTCCGTGTGGAACGGGCTTCAGTCTGTTGCGGTCGCTTGCGAGTTAGTTGCCATCCAAGATGGCGCTCGTCCTTGTACCTCGCTCGACACGATCGCTGCGACTCTTGAAGCCGCCAGCGTGACTGGCGCTGCTGTTGCCGCCAGCAAGGTGACAGATACCCTGAAAGAAGCTGGCACCAAAAATCAGATTGCTTGCACTATCGATCGCGAAAAACTTTGGGCTGTCCAGACGCCGCAGGTTTTCCGTCGGGGTATTATCGTTCGTGCCCTTGAAGCGGTCCGTGATCAGGGTTTGAACATCACAGATGATACTGCTGCCTGTGAGCTCATAGGGCAACCCGTCAGACTAGTCGCCAGTGACACTCCAAATCCGAAGGTCACCACCCCTTCCGATCTGCCCCTCATTGCCTCGCTGTTGCGATAATCTTAAGCGCTTGCCTTCGTCTGGCTGCATCCGTACGCTCCCCATTCTGCCATGAAACAACGGATAATTTACACCGTCCTCATTAGCGTTCTTGGATTAAACCTTTTCTTCGGTGCGCAGCTTTATCTTAACAGTGCCGAGTCTGATAATCGTAACGACGCATACAGCAACATGATTGTGTTTACACGCGTGCTGGAGGAAGTGCGCGATCATTATGTCGATGCGAATAAAGTACATTACCCTGACCTCATTGAGGGCGCCCTGAAGGGCATGCTTGATCGGCTGGACCCGCACAGTGCTTACATGGATCCGCGCCGCTTTCGCAATATGCAAACCGACACACGCGGTGAATTCGGTGGCATTGGCATAACTGTGGACAAGCGTGATGGATGGTTGACGATCGTGGCTCCGATGGACGGGACGCCCGGCGCTAAGGCCGGGTTGATGGCGGGAGACCAGATTCGCAAAATTGGCCCGCATTCGACCGAAAAAATGACAATGCAGGATGCCGTCGAGCGCTTGCGTGGCCCAATTGGCAAGGCCGTCACCTTTACAATTTTCAGACCGTCTGCAAAGCCTGAGGAACGTGAACGCGATGTAACTGTGGTGCGAGCACGCATCCAAGTGCCGACCGTTAGTGACATTAATCGTAAGCAAGATTTCAAATTGCTGGATGACAAAATCGGATATGTGCGCCTTAGTCAATTTGGTGATCGTACCGCAGATGAACTTGAGGCTGCCCTGCGGAGAATGGAGTCTAAAGGAATGAGAGCGCTCGTGATGGATCTTCGCAATAATCCAGGCGGCTTGCTTGAACAGTCAATCCGTGTGGTGGAGAAATTCCTGCCTAAAGGCAAGCTTGTCGTCTCTACTGAGGGCCGAAATCCAGCCGATACACGTCGTCACATAGCCAACTGCGTTTTTAAGATTCGTGAGTATCCATTGGTTGTCTTGGTTGATGGCGGAAGTGCCAGCGCTTCTGAAATCGTTGCTGGCTGCCTCAAGGACTACAAGCGAGCAGATTTGGTTGGCGAAAAAACCTTTGGCAAGGGATCA
>PBPF01000166.1 GCA_002724615.1 Verrucomicrobiales bacterium
CACCACCGCCTGCTGGACGTGTCGCACCACCGCCTGCTGGACGTGTCGCACCACCGCCTGCTGGACGTGTCGCACCGCCACCTGCTGGACGTGTCGCACCACCGCCTGCTGGACGTGTTGCACCGCCACCTACTGGACGTCCACCTCCAGCCTGAATTCCGCCACCTCGGTTATTGTTGGCAAAACCTCCACGATTGCCCGAAAAGCCACCGCGGTTTCCACCCATGCCCATGTTGCTCATACCACCACCCATACCCATGCCGGCTCCGCCCATCATGGACTGACGCGAGGGCGAACAGGGAGCATAAAGCGAGGGTGTGAAGTTGAGTGTCGCCATTATAGCAACACCCCAAAAGATGGGTTTCCAGAACATCTTCATGGGCATATTGTACCTGATTTTCAAGGGCTGTAAAGCCGAGAAATTACTGGATTATTCTCAAACTAATCGGATTTCCAGTAGTTTGCCTGTCTTCCAACAGTCTACCATAGTTTATGACACGGCAACTGGTATCCACTGCAGCAATTGTAATCTCGCGTTGGAAAATCCGCTTTACCGCGCTAGCGTGGGGCATGAAGAAAACTTTGGCCACTTTTCTGATTGCCATTCTTCCACTACCCGCAGCTCAGCACGGCTCTGTAGCCACTGTTGACCCCTTGGCTACGGACGCTGCTATTGCTGCGATGAAGAAGGGTGGCAACGCTATTGATGGGGCGGTGGCGGCGGGGCTGACGTTGGGGGTTGTGAATGGATATAACAGCGGGATTGGGGGCGGGTGCTTCATGGTTCTGCGTCTGGCAAATGGAAAGATTGTGGTCATTGATGGGCGGGAGATGGCGCCGGCGGGGGCGCGCCGAGATATGTTTTTGAAAGACGGCAAGCCGGATCCACGCGCGAGCAAGGTGGGGGCACTGGCAAGCGGAGTGCCGGGAGCCTTGGCGGCTTACGAGTACGCAGCGCGCAAGCATGGAAAGCTGCCTTTCAAGTGGCACTTGGAAAATGCGGCGAAGATTGCAGAGGAAGGGTTCAAAATCCCCGCCGCCTATGCGGGACGCATCCGGGCGACAGCGAAGGACTTGCAACGCTTTGAGGCGGCTGCGGCGTTGTTGCTGCGTAATGGGAAGGCGAAGGCGGCGGGCGAGGTCTTGAAGCAACCGGACTTGGCGAGGACATATCGGGCCATCGCGCAGGAGGGCATCGGATGGTTTTATGGCGGGCCGTTCGCGGTGGCGACCGAGCGATGGATGAAGGCGAATGGAGGCATCATGACAGCGACGGATTTCCGTAACTACAAGGTAAAGCTGCGTGCACCGGTGCGCACGAAGTACAAAGGACACGAGATTGTCGGCATGCCGCCGCCTAGTTCGGGCGGAATTCACGTGGGGCAGATACTGAACATCCTTGAGAATTTTCCCGTGCACGAAATGGAATCGGATTCGGCTGATTTCATTCACCTGCTGGCAGAGGCGATGAAGCTCGCGTTTGCTGACCGCGCGCATTGGCTGGGCGATGCTGACTTCGCGCCCGTGCCTCGCGGACTCATCGACAAGGCGTACGCCAAGCGGCTGGCCAGCCGCATTCGGATGGATCGCGCGGCGGAAGTGAAGGGTCACGACACACCGCCGCGTGCTGCGGAGGATTTGTTCAACAAACACACGACGCATTTTTCCGTGGCCGATGGCGCGGGCAACTGGGTGGCGTGCACGGCCACCATTAATACCAGTTTCGGCAGCAAGGTGGTCATCCCCGGCACTGGCGTGATCATGAACAACGAGATGGACGACTTTTCCATCGCGCCCGGTGTGCCTAATGCCTTTGGGCTGCTCGGCGCGGAAGCCAACGCCATCGCCCCCGGCAAACGCCCGCTCTCGAGTATGAGCCCGACGATTGTTTTAAGGGACGGACAGCCCATCCTTGCCGTGGGCGCCGCAGGCGGGCCGACCATCATCACGCAAACGCTGCTCGCCATAATTCACGTCATTGACTTTCAGCAGCCCATCGATAAAGCACTCGCCCGTGCGCATTTTCATCATCAATGGCGTCCCAACGGCATTCGCATTGAGGCTAAGGTGGGCGAAAAGGTGCTGGCCGAGTTGAAGCGGCGCGGACATAAGCTGCAAGTTGTCCAGCGCATGGGGGCCACGCAGGCGGTCAGCCGGGTCAATGGCAAGTTTGAGGCGGCACACGACCCGCGCCTGAAAGGAAAAGCGGCGAGTTACTAGATGCACAGGGGTGTTATCCCTGCAGGAACAAAAATACTTCTACTGCCCAACGGAAAACAGTCACGCCGCGAGAGCGATGATTTTTCCGATGAGTTGGGGGTAATCGAGCCCACTCTTTTTCGCGGACATGGCAAAGTCCTCGTCCTTGGCGAGCATGGGATTGGGGTTGGCCTCAAGGAAGACGAGGTCGCCATCGGACGCGGCGCGCAGGTCGAGGCGTGCGTAGCCTTTTAAATTGAGCAGGCGGTAGATTTCCTTGGCGGCGGTGGCGAGGCGCCGTTGCAGGGGGGCATCGGCCGTGGGCAGGTGGCGATTGCGGATGCCCCAGCGGCGACGGTAACTGTTATCCCACTTGACCTTGTAGCTGGCAAAGCGCGCGCGGGAGGGCACATCCTTGCGCCAAGTCATCTCGCGCGCGGGAAAGCACTTCAGCCGGTCATTGCCCAGCACGCTGACGTACAGTTCGCGTCCCTCAACAAACTCCTCCACGATAGCATCCTGCTCAAAGCGCTCATGCACGTGGCACACTCGGTTCACCAGTTCTTCGGGCGTATTGACGACGCTCTTGAGGCTGATGCCTTGGCTGGCCTCTTCGCGAGTGGGCTTGACGATGAGGGGGTAATCCAGTTCCGGCGGCAACTTGATGAGCCGTCCCGGCGGTTGCACGGCAAAGTGCGGCACGCGAATGTCGTGATAGCTTAAAATCTTTTTCGCGATGGTCTTGTCCTTACTGAGGCTAATGCCGGCAGAACCGCAGCCGGTGAGTGGGATGCCTTGCAACTCGAGGAAGGAAGTAATGCGCGCCTCGTTGCCCAGCGAGCTGGCAAACTCCTCCACCATGTTGAAGATCACATCAGGCCGGAAGCGCCCGATCATCTCGCGGATCAACCCAGTGTCGTTATGCACGCCGAGCACCGCGAACGGGTAACCGAGCACCTTTAGTGCATGCAGCACATGCCGCTCGGTCTTCCAGTCGGGCGACTTTAAATCCTCCGTGTAATCGTCGTCCAGCGACGTCGGCTCGCCGACATCAAACAGGACGAGCACCTTGGGCTTGTCCGCCAGTTGAATCCACCTCCTTCCGCGCCTAGCGCGCGTGCTTGAACCGTCCGGTGAACCGGTGGTTCATCACTAGGGCCGTTATAAAGGAGGACAGCGACAAAGGCAATTCTGAATCCGCTGGGTCGGCCGCCAATCCCAACTCGCCAGCACGTTCCGTCAGGTCACCCAGCAACTCATTCACGCGGTACTTGGGTTCTTGCGTCCAGTGACAGACGTGGTTGACAATTTTACGGCGGTTCTGTCGCAGAAATCCCGCCGCCGCCACGCGCCCGTTTGCTGAAGCCTCGGGGAACAACTTCCGCAAGTCGCGGTCATAAAAATCCGGGAACGACTCCGCAAACTCCCGCCGTTTGCGCGTGTAGTAAGTCTTCAGCTTCTTGTTCAGTCCGTTGTACTCGCCCACACGCAGCCGCGGCGGAGCCACAGGTGGCTTGCCCTCCAACGAACGCATCAACTCGTCCACGTACTCCAGCTTGCGCAACGCCGGCCAGCCACGGTATTGCTCGTGCCATTCCTCGCCCGGTGCCAGCCACACCGCGAATGTCTCCGCCCAGTCCTCATCAGGGTGCGCCTGCGCGTACCAGTCATCCAGATGAATCACAAACGACCGGCTGTGTTGCCGCGGCCGATATGTCTCCGGGTATTCCTGCGATGCCAGCCCAAAATGTTGCTGCCACTTCCGCCGTCGTTGCAGTCGGTAGGCGTATGAAAACGCATGGCCCGCCTCATGTCGCAGCAGCCGCATACATTCCTCCCGCGTGCCACCTTCCACCTCAAGGATCAACTTGCGCTCGAGCCGCCGCAACCGCTCGTCGCACAGGTAAAACGGCACGAAGATTGCCCCAATATCCTCCGGGCAAAACCACTCGTCGCCCACGTGCACCGGAGGCTGAAACACCAGCCCGCGTGCTGCAATCTCCTCCCGCAACTGCCCCACGCACCCCGCCAGCGGCGTTCCCTCCAGTCGCAGTCCCAAGGTGCAAATGCGCTGCTCCAGCAGCGCCTCATCCTCCAGCAAACGCCAGTCCGCCTGTTGTTCGTGCATCACCATGGGGGCGGGCCGTTGTAGGCCGACGGAAGAGCTTGGAAAAGGAAAAATTAAACCTCCAGTCGATCACTCTCAGGAGAGACACCCTCTTTCTGGTTACTCCCCCCAAAGACCCACTGTCGTCCTGCCCAGAGCCCAACAGGAATAGCCGCGCTCAAGGCCAGCACCAACCACGGATTCTCCTTCGCCCATTCAGTCGCGCCGAGGAAGGAATACGTGAAAGACAATGGCACCACACCGCAAAGCAGCGCGGCGAAATATTCCCGCGGCGGCATGCGCACCAGCCCTGCAAAGCAACTGAGCAGTTCCGGCAGAATAATCATCCAGCGCGACACCACGATCACCCATCCGCCAGACCGCGCGAAGAACGCCCGACCTAATTCCAGGCCTCTTTGCCCAATGAGAAACCGCGCTGCTCGTTCATTCAGGAACCGGCACAGCACATACCCCGTCGTCCCCGCGCAGAACGTCCCCAGCGCGCCGATCAAACCGCCCAGCCATGGCCCATACGCCATCCCCAGTGAAGTCAGCACCGCTGTCGCCGGGATAGGCAGGAACACATCCAGCGTCAGCAACCCCACCACGAATGCCCAATCCCACTGTTCTGGCGTGGTGCCATCCCGTCCCGTCAACAAATCCTCAAAAAACCCGCCCCATAGAAAGAACGCCCCCACCATTAATCCCATCGCCACTAGACCTGTGATGAAAACGCGCACGGCCGATAACCTTGACCACAAAGAGGCTCCCAATCAACTCAGTGGCAACAAGTTTTCGTCCTATGTCAAAAACCCTGAAATCCCCTCAAGGAGCCTGACATTGTTGATAGAGAGTACACCAAGTACGCAAAATGTTTTTCAAAGACCACGGGAAATTAGCAGAAGACGGGTAAAGCATGTAAACCGCAAAGAGCGGCGGCAATCAAGTAGTTCGCGAGGCAGGGAGGTAAAAAAACGGAAACTACTG